>SEEY01000908.1 GCA_004211235.1 Rubrivivax sp. | reverse complement strand
GCCGGCACGCTGAAGCTCACCCTGCGCGAGCGACCCGAAGCCGGCGGCAAGCTGCTGGCCGAAGCCAGCCTCACCCTCCCCTGACGGCAGGCGCCCGCGCGGACGAGCGCCGCCATGGCCCTGCCCCTCCCCCACCTGCTGCGCCTGCTGCACCGCCTGGCAGCAGCGGCCGTGCTCACCGCGCCGCTGCTCCTGGCGCATGCCGCGCCCGACGACGCGCCGACGCCGCTGCGCCGCCTGGAGGTGGTGGTGGACGGCCGGCCGCTGGCGGAGCCGCTGGACGTCTTCCAGACCGACTACCAGGTGCTGCTGCCGCTCGCCGCGGTGTCGCGCCTGCTCGGGCTGGACGTGCGCGTGCAGACCGAGACCGGCCGCGCCGCCGGCACGCTGCCCGGCTCCGGCGAGCCCTTCTGCCTGGACCTGGCCGAGTCGACGATGCGCATCGGCGAGCGGCGCCAGGGCTTCGAGCCGCGCCTGGCGCAGGCCATCGGCAGCGACATCTACGTGTCGACGCAGCTGCTGCAGCGCTGGCTGAACCTGGAGCTGGCGGTGGACCTGCCGCACTGGCAGCTGCGCCTGCGCGCCCGCGACGCCCTCGCAGCGCTGCTGCCCGTGCCGCCACCGCCCGCCCCGCCGCGGCGCATCGACGAAACCAACCTGCTCGTGCTGGAGGTGACGCTGGACGGCCAGGTGCTGTCGGACAGCTTCAGCGCCTACCAGGACGGCGCACTGACCCTGCTGCCGCTCGGTGAACTGAGCCGGCTGCTGACGCTGGCCATCCAGGTGAGGCCCGACCGCGGCAGCGCCGACGGCCAGCTGCCGCGGGAGCGCGGCTTTGCGCTGAACCTGAGCGAATCCCTGGTCAGCCTCGCCGGGCGCGAGCAGCATTTCGAGCAACGGCTGGCGGGCGTCGTCGGCGACGACATCTATGTCGCGCGGCAGCTGCTGACGCGCTGGCTGCCGCTGGACCTGCAGGTGGACCTCGCCACGCTCAAGCTCAAGGTGGTGCCGCGCGAGAAGCTGCCGCTGCAGGAGAAGCTGGAGCGCGAGCGCCTGGCCGCGCTGATCGCCGGCCTGCAGCCCGCCGAGCGGCCGAGCTATCCCTACGCCGCCTCCACGCCGGGGCTGATCGGCGTGCCGTCCATCGACCAGTCCTTCGGCGCCGACGCCCGCTTCGGCCGCAATGCGCGCCAGTACAAGGCCGCCTACACGGCCTATCTGACCAGCGACCTGCTCGGCATGGAGGGCTCGGCCTACGTGCTCAAGACCCAGGGCAAGGCCACCCCCGAGCTGCGCGTGACGCTGGCCCGCAACGACCCCGACGCCGGCCTGCTCGGGCCGCTGCGCGCCCGCTCCGTGGCGCTGGGCAGCATCGCCCTGCCCAGCGTGCGCAACGTGATGCAGGGCAGCGCGCGGGGCAATGGCGCGGCGGTCAGCAACCGGCCGCTGGACCAGCCCAACAGCTTCGACCGCCACAGCCTGCGCGGCGATCTCGCGCCCGGCTGGGACGTGACCCTCTACTACAACGACCAGCTGCTGGCCTACCAGTCCTCCCGCGCCGATGGCCAGTACGCCTTCGACGACCTGCCGCTGTCGTTCGGGCAGAACGAGTTCCGCC
>SEEY01000907.1 GCA_004211235.1 Rubrivivax sp. | reverse complement strand
AAACAGGGCGGCCAACACCGGCACCAGGGTCATGCCGCCGGCGCCTTGGTCGGCGTGCTGGCCGGCGCGCAGGTTGAAGGCGGCGTAGCCCGGCGCGGCCTCGGTATTGGTGTCGTTGACCTGTATCTTGCTTTCCGCCCGCATTTCCAGCGCCACGGTCGCGCCTTCGCCGACCCGGGCCTCGGTTTCCGCATACAGGCTATGGCGCGGCGCGCCGGGCAGCCGGTTGCCGGCGGCGACCGTGTTGGCGCCGCTGGTGTAGGCAGACTTGAAACGCGCATCCAGCAGCGTGTAGGCCAACCGGGTGCTGACCTGCTGCCAGTCGGCTTTCCAGCTGGCTTCGACGCCACGCCGGCCGACACGGTCGGCGTTCTGGAATATGGTGCGGCCGCCGGAGGTGGACTGCGGCACGATCTCGTCGCGGCTGCGGCTCTGGAACAGCGCCAGGTCCAGGCTGTGGCGGCCCTGCCTGGCCTTGAGGCCCAGTTCGGCCTGCGTGCTCTTCGACGCTTTCAACGCGAAGTTCGGGCCGCTGCCCGATGCGCGGTAAGCGCTCTCGGCCAGCGTCGGCGTCTCGAACCCCGTGCCCAGGTTGCCGTAGATGTTCAGGTTGTCGCTGGCATGCCAGACCAGGCCCAGCACCGGGCTGGTGTTGCGATAGGTGACGCTGCCGCTGTCGTCCGGGTTGGTGGCCGTGACGAAGTCGTCGTCGACGCCGAAGCGCACGCGGCTCATGCGCAGGCCGGCCTGCGCCTGCCACTGCGGCGCGAAAGTCCAGTCGAGCTGCGCGAAATAGTCGAGGTTTCTCGCGGTGTCGTCCTCGTTGCGCGTCAGCGCGCCCGGCGTGCCGTTGTTGTTGTTGAATCCCTTGCGGGTTTCCTTGAGCCGGTCGGCCTCGATGCCGATCGTCCATTGCAGCGGCAGGTCGTTGACGCGGGTCTTGTGGGTCCAGTTCAGGCCGGCGCCGCCGAAGCTGCGGTCGAGGTCGATCACGCCGTTGCCCTGGAAGGCCAGTGTCTGGAACACCTCCCGCGTGCCGCCGTAGAGCCGGGCATTGAGGCGGTCACTGGCCGACAGGTCGTGCTCGATGACGACGCCGGCCTGTTTCTGCTCGATGGTCTTCCTGGTGTCGAACGCATAGGCATTCGGAATCACCTGGCGCGGGTTGCGGCGGAAGTCCGCACGGTTCAGTCCCAGCGGGTCCTCCGACAATGGCTGGTCGAAGATATTGAGCACGCCGGTGACGGTGGTCGCCGACGACGGCCGCGCCACCACCTTGGCATTCAACTGCGTGCGCTCGGCGGCGCTGTGGTCGCGATAGCCGTCGGTGCGAAAGCGCGACACGTCCAGCAGCGCGCCCAGGGTCTCGCTGCCGCCGCCGACCGACAGGTCGAGATGGCGCTGCCCGTCCGAGCCGACGCCGGCGGCCACGCCGAACTGCGGCGTCGCCGACACCGGCGGGTCCTTGGTGAAGACCTGCAGCACGCCGCCGGCGGCATTGCCGTAGAGCTGCGCCAGCGGGCCGCGCAGCAGTTCGATGCGCTTGGCCGACGTCAGGCTGATGGCGGACACCTGGCCCTGGCCGTCGGGCATGGTGGCCGGAATGCCGTCGACCAGGATG
>SEEY01000167.1 GCA_004211235.1 Rubrivivax sp. | reverse complement strand
GCGCCGCCCGACAGGTAGTGCGTGCCGGCCGCGTTGAGCTTCAACGCAATGACGTCCGCCCAGTCCGACGTCGTGTTCGTGAAGCCCCAGGCGACATGGCCGTTGCTGCCGACGACGAGCATGGGCGCGCCAGGCGTATGTGCTGCGCTGGGTTGCGCATGACCCGCAGGGCGCCAACCTGGGCCTGATGCGGCTGGAGACGGCCGGCAGCGTCGACGAGGCCGTGCAGGCCGCCGCAGGCACCGGCGTGCCGGCGCAGAACCTGCTCGTCGCGGACGCGCAGGGGCGCATTGCCTGGACCGTCATCGGCGCGATGCCCAGGCGAATAGGCGGCGAAGACATCGACCGCCCCCAGGACTGGAGCGACGGCCGTGCGCGCTGGCAGGGCTATCTGACGGCGGCCGAGCAGCCGAAGATCGTCGACCCCGCCGACGGCCGGCTGTGGACGGCCAATGCCCGCATGGTCGGGGGCGAAGCGATGAAGCTCGTCGGCAACGGCGGCTGGGACCTCGGCGCGCGCGCGATGCAGATCCGCGATGGCCTGCGCGCTCATGACAGGTTCGACGAGGCCGGCCTGCACGCCATCCAGCTCGACCACCGCGCGCTGTTCCTGCGGCGCTGGCGGGAACTGCTGCTGCAGCAGGTGCTGACGCCGGAGTTCGTCGCGGCCCAGGGTCTGGCCGATTACCGCGCCGAGGTCGAGAAGAGCGCAGACGCCGCGCGGCCCGATGCCGTCGGCTACCTGCTGGTGCGGGCCTTTCGGGAGCAGGCCTTGAAGCAGGTCTTCGCGCCGCTGGCCGGCCTGATGGAGGCCCATGGCCTGAAGCTCGCCGACCTCAAGCTCGTGCCCGAGACGCCCGCCTGGGCGCTGATCCAGGCCGCGCGGCCGGACACGCTGCCCGCAGCCTTCACGAGCTGGCCCGCGCTGTTGCAGCAGGCCGTGCTGGCCAGCCGCAAGGAGCTGATCGACCGGCACGGCAGCCTGGCCGCGGCAACCTGGGGCGCCGACAACGCCACTGCCATGCGCCATCCGCTGAGCATGGCGGTACCGGCGTTG
This sequence comes from Rubrivivax sp., assembly GCA_004211235.1. The sequence goes on along the minus strand of SEEY01000167.1, from coordinate 6,614 downwards.
TCCGGCTGGCTGGACCAGGCCTCGCAAGGCATGGCCGGGGACGCGCACATGCCGCGCGTGCACAACCACGGCCATGGGCAAAGCGAGCGCATGGTGGTGTCGCCCGGGCATGAGGAAACCGGCCTGCTCGTCATCCCCGGTGGCCAGAGCGGCCATCCCTTGTCGCCCTTCTACCGCAGCGACCATGCGGTGTGGCTGGCTGGCGAGGCGCTGCCCTTCCTGCCCGGTGAGGCGCGCCACCGCCTCGTGCTGCGCCCCTGATCCAGGCGACACAGCCTGGGTGGCCCGAGGATGCGAACCGCCGCCGGTCCTGGGCACAATCGCCCGTCCGCCAGATTGGAACCAAAGCCATGAACAAGACTCTGTACGCGCTGACGCTGGCCGGCCTTGCCGGGCTCGGCGGCCTGACCGGCACCGCCCACGCGGAGGACGCCGGCTCCTCGGTCGAGAAGTGCGCGAAGAAGCTCGGCGTGCTTGCCGTCGTCGAGCCGCAGTACGGCTGGAACTACCTGTCCAGCTACGGCCTGGGCTCGCCCGCCGCGCTGCTGCGCATGATGGTGCAGAACTCCGGCTGCTTCGACGTCGTCGAGCGTGGCCAGGCCCTGCAGAACCTGCAGCAGGAACGCGCGCTGGCCTCGTCCGGCGAGACGCGCCAGGACTCCAACGTTGGCAAGGGCCAGATGCAGGCCGCCGACTTCGTCATGACGCCCAATGTGCAGGTTGCCGCCAACACCAGCGGTGGCATCGGTGGCACCTTGCACGGCCTTCTTGGCGGCAAGCTCGGCGCGTTGAGTTCCGTCGCCGGCGGCCTCAAGTTCAAGGAAGCCAGCACCAGCCTGATGATTGCCGACGTGCGCTCCAGCATCCAGGTTGCCGCGGCCGAAGGCAAGGCCAGCAAGACCGACTTCTCCGTCGGCGGCTGGGGCTACGGCGGCGGCATGGCGGGCAGCCTGGGCGGCTACACCAGCACGGCCGAAGGCAAGCTCATCGCCGCCAGCCTGCTCGACAACTACAACAAGATCGTGCTGACCATCCGTGACCAGGCCAGCCTGGTGCGCACCAGCAGCGCTTCGGGCCAGGTCAATGCGGCCGCATCGACCCAGGCCGGCACCACCGTGGCGGCGGGCCAGATGCTGGCGCCGAAGATCGCCAACGTGAAGGCCTACGCCGACGCCTCGCGCGACAGCAAGGTCGTCGCGACGCTGAACCGCAGCGACGAACTCGTGGCCACCGGCGAGGCCAGGGACGGCTTCATCAAGGTCGACGCCGCCAATTTCAGCGGCTGGGTGCAGCGCACGCTGGTCATCCCACTCGGCAACTGAGGATGACCAAGGTCGCCCTCGTCACCGGCGCCGGCTCGGGCATCGGCCGGGCGGTCGCCCGCGCACTGGCCCGCGACGGCTGGACGCTGGCGCTGCTGGGCCGCCGCGAGGCGGCGTTGCGGGAGACGCTGCAGGACCTTCAACCCGAGGCGCTGGCGCTGCACGCCGACGTCACCGACGAAGCGCAGGTCGACGCCGCCTTCGCCGCGCTGAAGCAACGGTTCGGCCGGCTGGACCTGCTCTTCAACAACGCCGGCATCAGCGCGCCGGCCGTGCCCATCGACGAGCTGTCGGTGGCGCAATGGCGGGCCGTCGTCGACACCAACCTGACCGGCAGCTTCCTCTGCGCCCGGGCGGCGTTCGCGCTGATGAAGTCGCAGTCGCCGCGCGGCGGCCGCATCATCAATAACGGCTCGATCTCGGCCCACGCGCCGCGGCCGAACACGGTGCCGTACACGTCCACCAAGCACGCCATCAGCGGCCTGACGAAGTCGCTGAGCCTGGACGGCCGCGCCTTCGACATCGCGGCCGGCCAGATCGATATCGGCAATGCCGCCACCGACATGACCGAGAAGATGACGCGCGGCATGCCCCAGGCCAACGGCCAGATCGCCGTGGAGCCGCGCATGGACGTCGAGGACGTCGCCCGCGCCGTCGTCTACATGGCCAGCCTGCCGTTGTCGGCCAACGTGCAGACGATGACGGTCATGGCCACGCAGATGCCCTACGTCGGCCGGGGCTGAGGCCGGCGCGCGGATGACGACGCTGGTGCTGCTGCCCGGCCTGGATGGCACGGGCACGCTGTTTCAGCCCTTGGTTCGCGAACTGCCGGTGACCTGGCGCAAGCAGGTCATCGTGTATCCGATGGACGCGCAGGCGGGCTACGACGCACTGACGCGTTTGGCGACCCGGGCGCTGCCCACCGAGGGGCCGCTCGTCGTGCTGGGCGAATCCTTCTCGGGTCCTGTCGCAATCCGGCTCGCAGCCGCCTTGGGCCCGCGGCTGCAGGCATTGGTTCTTTGCTGCAGCTTCGCGCGCAATCCCCGTCCGGCGCTGGCCAGTCTCGTTGGATTGATCAGCTGGCTGCCGGCCCCCGGGGCCTTGCCGTCGGGCGTGACGGCGCATGCCTTGATTGGCAGCAGCGCGTCCGCTGAGTCTCGCGAGCTGCTTGTAGACGCGCTGGCGCATCTGCCCGCCGCTGTGCTTCGCGCGCGGTTGCGGATGGTGATGACGGTGGACGCCTCGCGGGAACTTGCAGCGGTTAGCGCGCCGGTCCTCTATCTACAGGCTGCACAGGATCGCATCGTGCCGCCGGCCGCGGCGGCTGACGTCCAGCGCATCTGCCCGCGGACGGTCGTCACCCGCCTTGCCGGGCCTCACGGCCTGCTGCAGGCCTCGCCCGCGCCGTGCGCCGCGGCCATGACCTCTTTCCTGGCCGGCCTGCCTTGAGCATGCTCGGCGGGGCGGCACCCGACGCCGTCACAATTCCGCCATGCCCTTGTTCCGTCTGCTACTACGCTGCGCCGTCCTCTTGATTGGGGCGGTCATCGCACTCGGCTTCTTCCTGTTCGCCGTCGTCGCCTTCGTGGTGATCCTGCTCGTCAGCCTGCTGACGGGCCGCAAGCCCAATGTGCAGTTCCGCATGAACCGCAATCCCTGGGCGCCGCGCCGGCCTCAGGCGCCGGCAGGCGATGTCGTCGACATCGAAGCGCGCGAAGTCACGGAGCCGACGCAGGTACCGCTGCCGCTGCAGCCGCCGCCCCGACACTGACGGGGCCGTACCAGGTGCGCGCCGATGCGCGGTTGTTGTCGCTGTCGGTCATCACCGCCATGGACAGCAGCGGCCCCGCCTCCTCGCCGAAGGCGCGCCGGAAGTCGGCGGCCAAGTCGCGGCGGTGGTCGCGCCAGCGGCGCAACTCGGCGGGGCCGGAGTCGACGACGATCTTGCGGATGCGGTCGCTGCGCGGGTTGATGACGACGCTGCCCACCGGCAGCTTGCTGTCCCACACGTACATCAGCGTCGCGTAGGGCGGCACCTCGCCGGTCAGCGCCTGGGCCAGCTCGAACTTCATGCGCGTGCGCAGCGGCAGTTTGTCGATGTCGCCGCCGAAGCCGAAGATGACGCGCGCGACGGCGTCCTCATGGTCGATGTCGGCCACGCTGGCGTTCGCGATCAGGCCCTGGGCCCACCACGAGAAGCTGACCTCGCCGACACCTTGCAGCGACGGCTCCAGCCGCTTGCGCCAGATGCTGGCGGAGCGCTCGGATGACGCCTCCAGCGCGGGGCGGCCGTCTTTCTCCGTCCAGTGGTAGATCGTCGGCTTCTTGCCCGGCAGGGCCAGCGGCTGCCAGCCTTCGGCGGACGGCGGCAGGGACGTGGTTTCCGGGGCGGCGCAGCCGGCGAGCAGGGCGGCGACGAGCAGGGGCAGGAGGGCAGTCTTCACCAGGCTTTGCGTTGCAGTTCTTCGAGGATCTCGCCGTAGATCCGGTAGCGGCTCGTGCTGATCAAGCCCGCGTCGACGGCCGCGCGCACGCCGCAGCCGGGTTCGTGAATGTGCGAGCAGTTGGCGAAGCGGCAGTCCGCGTGCTGGCGCAGGTCGGGCATGTAGCGCCACAGGTCGGCCGCCGTGATCTGGCGCAGGCCGAACTCCTGGAAGCCGGGCGAATCGATCAGCGCCGTCGTGCGCGTCTCGTCGGTCCAGTACCACTGCGTCGTCGTCGTCGTGTGGCGGCCCGAGTTGAGCGCCTGGGAGATCTCGCCGACCTGGGCCTTGGCGTCCTTCACGAGCAGGTTGATCAACGTGCTCTTGCCGGTGCCGCTGGGGCCGAGCACGAAGGTGCGCTTGGCGTCCAGCCACGGGTCCAGCGTCGCGCGGGAGCCCTCGCGGTCGGCCTTCAGCGCGACCTCGAACATCTTCAGGCCCATGGCGTGATACGGCGCGAGGCGCTCCCGGGCCGAGTCCGTGCCGGGCAGATCGGTCTTGTTCAGCGCGATCGCCATGCTGATGCCGGCAGACTCGGCGGCGATCAAGGAGCGCGTCAGCTGGCTCTCGCTGAACACCGGCTCCACGGCGACGAGCACCAGCAGCTGGTCGAGGTTGGCGGCGAAGCTCTTGGTCTTCCACTCGTCCTGGCGGAACAGCAGGTTGCGCCGCGGCTCGACCGCCTCGATCACGCCTTCGTCGCCGGACGCGGCAAAGCGCACCTGGTCGCCCACGACGGCATCGCTCTTCTTGCCGCGCGGGTGGCAGACGAGGCGATTGCCGTCCGCCCCTTCGACGATGTAGTGGCGGCCATGGCCGCGAACCACCAGGCCCAGGTCGAGGTTGCTGAATCGACTCATCCGCCGGACGCTTCCGGCAGCGCGCCCACCTGGGCTGCGCAGATCGCGTCGTTCAGCGTCAGCCCGCCGCGCGAATGCGTCGTGAAGCTGACCGTGCAGGCATCGAAGCCGACGAGCATCTCGGGGTGATGGTCCTGCGCATGCGCGATCTCTGCGACGGCATCGACGAAGGCCATGGTCTGGTAGAAGTTGGCGAAGCCGAAGCGCCGGCCGATGAGCTTGCCTTCGGCATCGGGCAGCCAGCCGGGCAGGGCAGCCAGCACGCGCTTGCGCGTGTCGGCGTCCATCAGCGGCGCCTTGGGGTCACATTGGGCAAGCAAGAGGTCGTTCATGCGGCGAGTGCGGCAAGCCTCTCAGCGGCCGGAGGATGGGAGTAGTAGAAGCGCGCGTAGACGGGGTCCGGCGTCAGCGTGCTCGCATTGTCCTCGTGCAGCTTGAGCAGCGCCGACGAAAGGTCAGCGCCGCTGGCCTGGGCGCGGGCATAGGCGTCGGCCTGGAACTCGTCGCGGCGCGAGAAGTGGGCGGCCAGCGGCGTCACGAAGAAGCCGAACACCGGGCCGGCCAGCATGAAGAGCAGCAGCGCCAGCGCGTCATTGGGCGCGCTCAAGGACGGCCGCACGCCCAGGCCGAGATAGAACGCCGGCTGCTGCGCCAGCCAGCCCAGCAGCGCGAAGCCGGCCAGGCTGGTGGCGAAGGCCAGCACGATGCGCCGGATGATGTGCCGGTGCTTGAAGTGGCCCAGCTCGTGGGCCAGCACGGCCTCCACCTCGCCACCGTTGAGCTTGGCGAGCAGCGTGTCGTAGAACACCACCCGCTTGGACGGGCCGAAGCCGCTGAACTCGGCATTGCCATGCGCCGAACGCAGGCTGCCGTTCATGACGAACAGGCCCTTGGACGCGAAGCCGCAGCGGGCCATCAGGCGTTCGACGCGGGTCGTCAGCTCGCTGTCCTTCAGCGGTTCGAACTTGTTGAACAACGGTGCGATGGCATGGGGATAGATGAACATGACGAACAGCTGCGCGGCCATCAGCGCGACCCAGGCCCACAGCCACCACCACGGCCCCATCGCGCCCATCAGCCAGATGATCAGCCCGACGATGGGCATGCCGAGCACCAGGCCGAGGCCAAGGCTCTTCAGCATGTCCGTGAAGTACAGGCGCAGCGTCATGCGGTTGAAGCCGAACGCCGCTTCGATCCGGAAGGTGGCCCACAGCTCCCAGGGCAGGTCCAGCAGCGTGGCGATCAGCGCGAAGGCCGCGATGAGACCGAGCTGATAGCCCATCGCGCGCCAGGCTTCCGGCAGCATCTGGCTGCCCTCCAGCACCCAGCCGTTCAGCGCATCCAGCCCGCCCAGCAGCGTCCAGCCCAGCAGCACGGCCGCATTGAAGGCCAGGGCCAGCAGGCCGAAGCGGGCGCGGGCTGCGGTGTAGTCGGCGGCCTTCTGGTGGGCACTCAGCGTCACGCTGCCGGCGAAGGCCGACGGCACCTGGCCGCGATGGGCCGCGACGTGGCGCACCTGCCGCGAGGTGAGCCAGACCTTCACGACCAGCGAGACAGCGAGCGCAACGGCAAAGGCGAGGGACAACAGCAGGGGCGACATGATGAAATTTTAGGCTGCGAGAATTCCTGCTCTTCCCAGAGAGCTCCACCATGTCCGACACCCTTGCCCCGAACGAGAACAACCTGATCTGGATCGACCTCGAGATGACGGGGCTGTATCCCGACACCGACCGCATCATCGAGATCGCCGTCGTCGTCACCGACGCCAACCTCGACAAGCGCGTCGAGGGCCCGGTCTTCGCCGTGCATCAGAGCGACGCGACGCTCGATGCGATGGACGCCTGGAACAAGGGCACGCACGGCCGCAGCGGCCTGATCGACCGCGTCAAGGCGTCCACCGTCTCAGAAGCCGAGGCCGCGGCGCAGACCATCGCCTTCCTGAAGCAGTA
>SEEY01000906.1 GCA_004211235.1 Rubrivivax sp. | reverse complement strand
GCGAGGGCAGCCGCTTTTACGCGGTGCTGCCGCGGCAGCCGGAAAGCGCGGAGGCCGATGGGCCGCGGCCGGCGCATCGCCAGCTCGTCGCGCTGCGCGAGCACGCCCTGCGCGACGGCGTGGTGCAGCAGCTTTCCCAGGCCGGTGTGCCGGCCGACAGCGCGGCCACCGCAGCCGAGGTGCTGCGCCTGACGCGCGTCCGGCGCTATACCGAGCTGGCCATCGACCTCGGGCTGCCCGATTCGCCGGGCCTGGCCGTGCTGGCCGCGCTACGCACCGGCGGACCGTCGATGCATGCCGCCGTCAAGTCGCTGGCGCTGACACCGCCCGAGGGTGCAGGCGTTGCCTTCCCGGTGGCCGATGTGCTCGCCAAGCCGCTGCGCCGCGCATCGCTGGCACGCACGCTGGTGCCGCTGCGAGCGCGCTTCGTGCCGGGCCGACCGGTGCTGGTCGTCGACGATGAGGCGGCGTCGCGCGAGCTGATGTGCGCTGCGCTGTCGTCCAGCGGCATCGAGACCGTCGCGGTGGCCGGCGGCATGGAGGCGATGCGGGCGCTGGCCACGCTGGAGCCGTCCCTCGTCGTGCTCGACCTGATGATGCCCGGCATGGACGGCTTCGAGGTGCTGCACCAGCTGCGCGGCGACCCGCGCTGGATGGACCTGCCCGTCATCGTCTGGACGGCGTTGTCGCTGAGCGCACAGGAGATCGAGGTGCTGCTGCGCTCCGCGTCGCTGCTGGCCGGCAGCCGCGAGCCGCAGGCGCTGGCCGAGGTGCGGGACGCCCTGTTGCGCGCCGCGCGCGAGGATCGTCGCAGCCGCCGTCCGGTGGCAGGGAGCTGACGTTGCCGGATCCGCGCGTGCTCGTCGTCGACGACAACCCGCTCAACCTGGAGCTGGCCCGCTATGTGCTGGAGGCGGGCGGATTCGTCGTCGATGAAGCCGCGACCGTGGACGAAGCCTGGACACGGCTGCGCGCGATGCGACCGGACGTCATGCTGGTCGACATCCAGTTGCCGGGTACCGACGGCCTGACCCTCGTGCGTGCCGTCAGGGCCACGCCGGGCCTGCAGGACATTCCCGTCATCGCCTTCACGGCCTATGCGATGCAGGGCGATGAGCAGCGCTTTCGTGCCGCCGGCTGCGACGGCTATCTCGCCAAGCCCATCGACGTGCGCAGCTTCGCCGCGCGTGTTCGGGCGTATTTGCGCTCACCGTGGTCATCGCCCCCGCCGGACCCGGCCTGAGCGGGGCCGGCACCGGCGCGAAGGCGGCCCATAAAATCCGCCGTCACTTTGCCGCGCCGTTGCCATGCCCCAAGCCCTCTACGAATCCCGCCTGACTTCCCTGCCCCTGCTCGGCCGCGGCAAGGTGCGCGAGAACTACGCCGTCGGCGACGACCGCATCTTGATGATTGCCAGTGACCGGCTGTCGGCCTTCGACGTCATCATGGGCGAGCCCATTCCGGGCAAGGGCGCGCTGCTGACGAAGATGGCCCTGTTCTGGTTCGACAAGCTGCAGGGCGTGGTCCCCAACCATCTCACCGGCGATGACCCGCTGGCCGTGGTGCCACCGGCGGAGCAGGAGCAGATCCGCGACCGGGCGATGCTCGTCAAGCGCTTGAAGCC
>SEEY01000905.1 GCA_004211235.1 Rubrivivax sp. | reverse complement strand
CGCTCGACCTTCGCCACCCTGGGCTACCAGGGCGTGACCGGGCTGGCCTATGTGCAGCTGGACGATTCGGGCAGCGACCCGGTGCGCCTTGCCAGTAGCGAGGAACAGCCGGCACGCATCGAGCTCCGGCCCAGCCTGCTCGACAGCCTGCAGACGCGGGGCCTGGCCATACTCGGGCAGACCGAGGAACTGACGAAGCGGCTGGGCGCGCTGCTCAACGACGAAAACCAGCAGACCATCCTGACTGCCTTCACCAATGTCAGCCGCGCCGCGGCGGCGGTGGAAGGCTTGCCGCGGCAGCTCGAACCGACACTGGCCGCGATGCCGGCGCTGGCCGGCGAAGCGCAGCGCTCGCTGGCCGCGCTGACCCGGCTCGCACGCAATGCCGACGCGCTGGCCACCGGCCTGCAGGGCCAGGAAGGCACGCTCGCCCGGGTCGGCGCGGCCGCCGACGACGTCAGCGCAGCGGCCGACCGTTTCACCATGGAAGTGCTGCCGCTGACCTCGGACGTGCGCGGCTCGCTGCGGGTGCTCAACCGCACCCTCAACGGCCTGACCGAGCGGCCGCAGAGCATCCTGTTCGGCGGGCCGGGCGTGCGCCCCGGCCCTGGCGAGACCGGCTTCGCAGCACCACCCAACTGAAAGTCAGACGGCGATGAAAATGACAATGACGATGGCAAGCCCGACTATCCGATCTGCCTGGACCTTGCTGCTGTGCGGCCTGCTGCTGGCCGGCTGCGCCAGCGTCAAGCAGCCGCAGGCCGAGCTGTTCGACATGGGCATGGCAACGCCTGCCGCCAACCTGCCTGCCTTGCCGCCGATGGCGCTGGCCGAAGTCAACACGCCAGAATGGCTGGACTCGCCAGCCATCTTCTACCGGCTGGCCTATGACAGCGCGCGCCAGCCGCGGCCGTATGCCAACAGCCGCTGGAGCATGCCGCCGGCACAGCTGTTCGCGCAGCGGCTGAAGTCGCGCATGGGACAGGCTGGCGGCACGCTGCTATCGGCCTCGGACGGCGCGGCCGGCATTCCTGTACTGCACCTGGAAGCCGACGAGATCAGCCAGATCTTCGACAGCCCGGAACGCAGCAGCGGCATGGTGGCGATGCGGCTGTCGGTGCTGCATGGCCGGCGGCTGCTTGGGCAGAAGAGTTTCGTGCAGCGCATGCCTGCGCCCAGCGCCGACGCCGCCGGCGGCGTCGAGGCCATCGCGTCGGCCAGCGATGCGGTGATAGCCGACATGCTGCAATGGCTGGCCAGCCTGGACTTGCGCGTCCCATGAACGGTGAGCCTGCCAGCCAGCCAGCGCCGGCGGCAGCCGCCGCATCGGGGTCGGTGTTCGCGCGCGGCGGGCTGGTGTTCTATGCCTTCCTGATCGTCTATGCCAGCTGGTACCCGTTTTCCGGCTGGCGCAGCAACGGCCTGCCGCTGTCGGCCTTCCTGTTTGCGCCGCTGCCCTACTACTGGACCAAGTTCGACCTGCTGACCAATATCGTCGGCTATATGCCGTTCGGCGTGCTGCTGGTGTTTTCGCTTTATCCACGGCTGCGCGGCGTGTGGGCGGTGCTGCTGGCCTCAGTGATCGCCGCCGACACCAGCGCGCCGATCACTGAGGCCAGCAGCAC
>SEEY01000904.1 GCA_004211235.1 Rubrivivax sp. | reverse complement strand
CCAGGCCAGGTCGGCAATCAGCGCGGCCAGGACCGCCGTGACCAGCAGGTCGCGAAAGGACATCGGCTCATTGCTCAGGAGCGCGCTGATTGCCGACCTGGCCTGGTACATGGCCGGCAAGCGCTACGGCAAGCGGGTGCTGGCGCTGTTATGCCGCATTTCGCTGTCGCCGGACTCCTGCGTGCGGCAGACCGAATCGCTGTTCCACAAGTGGGGGGCGCCGTCGCTGCTGATTGCCAAGTTCGTCCCGGGCTTTGCCTCCATCGCCAGCGCCATGGCGGTCGCAATGGGGACGCGGGCGCCGGTGTTCCTGCTGTTCGACTGCCTGGGTGCGGCGCTTTGGGCCGGCTCGGCGCTATGGCTGGGCCTGCTCTTTCGCTCCACCGTCGGCGACCTGCTGGAAGTGCTGGAGAGCCTGGGCAAGTGGGGGCTGGCGCTGATCGGCTCGGCGCTGGTGCTGTTCGTCCTCAACCGGTGGTGGCAGCGCCGCCAGTTCATCCGCTCGCTGCGCATGGCGCGCATCTCGGTAGCCGAGCTGCATGACCTGCACCTGCTGGGGTCCGAGCCGGTCGTGGTCGACGTGCGCCCGGCGCACGCGCAAGGCGAGGGCCGCATTCCGGGGGCGCTGGCCATACCGGTGGACGAGATCCGCAAGGCCGTGCTCGACCTGCCCACCGACAGCGAGGTCATCGTCTATTGCGCCTGCCCGGACGAAGCATCGGCGGCAAAGGTGGCCAGGCTGCTGATGAACAAGGGCTACAAGCGGGTCCGGCCGCTCACGGGCGGTATCGACGCCTGGGTCGCCGCCGGGCATGCGCTGGAGCAGTAAGTCTCAACCAGCCTGCGCCACCCGCGCCGCCCGCGCGCGCCGCCGGTAAAGCAGGCCCACGATGGCCGAGGCAAAGCCGGACGCCGCGCCAACGCCCAGCGCCCAGCGCGGGCCGAAGGTGTCTGCGACCCAGCCCACCAGCGGCGCCCCGAGCGGCGTGGCGCCCATCAGAATCGCCAGCAGTATGGCCATCACCCGCCCGCGCATGGCCGGTTCGGTCGAGAGCTGCACCACGGTATTGATCGAGGTGGTGAAGGTCTGCGCCGAAATGCCGATGAACACCAGCACGAGGCCGAACAGGCCGTAGCTCGGCATGATGGCCGCGAGCGCGCAGCCGATGCCGAAGACCAGCGAGGCGTTGACCAGCCGCGCAATATGGGGCTGCGCGCGCGATGCGGTGAACAGCGCCCCGGCGACCGAGCCGACCGCCATCGCCGAGGTCAGGCCGCCATAATGGTCGGCGCCGGCCTGGAACGGGCCTACCGCCATGGTCGAGATGAAGATCGGGAAATTGAGGCCGAAGGTGCCCAGCAGGAAGAGCATGAACAGCACGGCCTTCAGGTCCGGGCGGCTCCAGACATAGCGCAGTCCGGCCAGCAGCCCGCCTTCGGCGCGCGGCGCCTTGCCGCGGCGGTGCAGGTCGGCCACCCGCAGCATCGCCAGCGACAGCAGCACGCCAAGGTAGGACAGCGCATTGATCACGAACACCCAGCCGGTGCCGGCCGAGGCGATCAGCACGCCGGCGACCGCCGGACCCACCATGCGGGCGGCGTTGAAGGAGGTGGAATTGAGCGCCACGGCATT
>SEEY01000166.1 GCA_004211235.1 Rubrivivax sp. | reverse complement strand
GCTGTAGTCGGTGTAGAGATTGGCGCGGCGGCCGTGGCCGGCCTGGGCGTAGATCAGCACGGCGTCGACGCTCAGCGGCGCGACCTTCCATTTCCACCAGGCGCCGACCGTTCGGCCGATGCCGTAGGCCGACTCGCGGTGCTTCAGCATCAGCCCCTCGACGCGCCGTTCGCGCGACTGCGCACGCGCGGTGGCCAGGCCCGCCCATTCGTCGGCGTTCACCAGCGGGGACGTCGCGATGCCGAGCTGTTCAAGCCTTGCCCGCCGCACGTGCATGGGCTCCTGCCGGCGGTCGATGCCGTCGCTTTCCAGCAAGTCATAGGCGAACGGCGCCGGCTGGGCTTCACCCGGCAGCCAGGCGAGCAGTTCGCCATCGACGACGGTGCCGTCGGGCCAGATGCTGGCCGCGGCCTCCACCTCCGGAAAGCGCTCCGTCACCAACTCCTCGCCGCGCGACCAGATCCACACCCGGCCATCGCGCTTCACGACCTGGGCGCGGATGCCGTCGTACTTCCACTCCGCCAGCCAGTCGCCGCGCGCGCCCAGCGCCGACGGTTCGCCGGGCAGGGCATGCGCCAAAAAGAACGGGTAGGGCTGGCCGCCGCGAGAGCCGCTCACATCGGCGGTTAGCAATGCCTGGAAACGCGCTGCCGTGGGCGGGGTGTCGATCTGCGTGTAGCCCATCATGCGTTGCGCCACGCCGGCCGCATCGGCGCCCGACCATTCGGCCAGCGCCCGCTGCACCAGCAGCTTGCTGACGCCGACGCGAAACCCCCCGCCGACCAGCTTGACGAACATGAAGCGCTCGTCCGCCGACAGCCCGCGCCAAGCCGCCAGCACGGCCTCGCGTCGTGCGCCGGCGTCCAGTGCGCGCAACGGCAGGATGCGATGTTCCATCCAGTCCGCAAGCGGCTCATCCAGCTTGTCCTCGGGATCGGGCAACACGTAGGCGATGGCCTCCGCGAGGTCGCCGGTGGCCGCGTAGCCGGCTTCAAAGAGCCACTCCGGCAGCCCCGCCGCCTCGCAGGCGAGGGCGCGCAGTTCAGACGTCGGCACCGCACGGCGCGGCGTGCCGCCGGCCAGCAGGTAGACGGCCCAGGCCGCGTCCCGCGCGGGCGCGTCGGCCAGGTAGCGCTTCAGCGCCGCCACCTTGGCCAGCGTCGAGGTGCTGGCGTCGATGGCCAGGTAGAGCGCCACGAAACGCTTCATGCGCCGGCTTCCCCGGCGGACAGCGCCTCGTCGCCGTATTCGGTGGCGAACGCCTCGGCCTTCAGGCCCAGTTCGCTCAAGTAGCGCACCAGCGTGCCTTCATCGCCATGCGTGACGATGACGCGCTGCGCACCGGTAGCGGCGATGGCCGACAGCAGCCCGGGCCAGTCCGCGTGGTCACTGAACACGAAGCCGCGGTCGACGCTGCGCCGGCGCCGAGCGCCGCGCAGCCGCATCCAGCCGCTCGCGAAGGCATCGCTGTGCGGCCCCATCGCCTTGGCCCAGCGGCTGTCCTGCACGGCCGGCGGCGCGATCACGAGGGCGCAGCGCAGCGACTTGAAATGGGTCTCCGGCGTCACGGTTTCCACGTCGCGCAAGGCAATGCCGGCCTCGCGATAGGCCGCGTTCAGCCGTGCGACGGCAGCGTGCACCAGCACCGGACCCGGCGCATCGGCCGTCGCGAGCCCGGCGATCAGCCGCTGCGCCTTGCCCAGGCTGTAGCCCATCAGCAGCGCGTGCTTGCCCTGCGCCGCGCAGTCGGCCCACCACGCACGCATCTCGCCGAACACCTCGGTCTGTGGCGCCCAGCGGTAGATCGGCAGGCCGAAGGTGCTTTCGGTGACGAAGACGTTGCAGCGCACCGGCTCGAAGGGTGCGCAGGTGGTGTTGCAATCACCGGCGCCGCTGACGAAATAGTCGCCCGCAACGACCCACACCTCGCCGCGGTGCTCAATGCGGACCTGCGCCGAGCCGAGCACATGGCCGGCCGGATGCAGGCTCAAGGTCACGTCGCCGATGCGCCGCACTTCGCCGTAACCCAGCCCTTCGAGTGGCGCGTCGTCACCGAGCCGGGCGCGCATCAGGCCGAGCGCATCTCGCTGTGCCAGGTAGGCGGCATGGCCCGGCCGGCAGTGGTCGGCATGCGCATGGGTGATGACGGCGCGCCCCACCGGCAGCCACGGGTCGATGTAGAAATCGCCGAGCTCGCAGTAGAGCCCTTGTGGGCGGCGGGTGACCAGATCAGGCATCGCTGCAGTGTGCCCAAGCCCGGTGTCATGCGCTGGCAGTTGCGACGGCGTTCGGCCCCGGCCGACCGCGCGGAAGGGTGGCGGCCTACAAGGCTGGGTACTGCCGCATCAACGGCCAAAGCTGACGGTTGCTGCTTCAGCCACAGAAGCAGGCGCGTCGGTCCAGCGCAGCACCGGTCTGGACATTTGCCAGACCGACGAAAACGCGTGTATACTGCTAGCTTCAGTCGCGGGGTGGAGCAGTCTGGTAGCTCGTTGGGCTCATAACCCAAAGGTCGTAGGTTCAAATCCTGCCCCCGCAACCAAGAAATACAAGTCCTCAGAAGGACTTAGCAAAGCCCGCCAAGTGCGGGCTTTGTCGTTTCTGGCCATCTGTGAAGAGGTTTGTGACGGGTGCTGTGTCGTCACAAGATTCGGCTCGGTCGAAGTCGACCGTTGGTCAGTGTGACGAGTCAGCGGATTGATGCCGAAGGGTACCGATCCCTGGGCGGACTCCTAGTGCTGGCTTTGACCCGCGCGGCTACCCTCTGTCGAGATATTGACCATCAGCATGCTGGCTCCTGCCCTCTACACCTTTGGCTACGAAGGCCTGACCATCGAGGCGTTCATCGAACGCCTGAAGCAGGCCCGCGTCCAACTGATCGTGGACGTGCGCGAGCTGCCGCTGTCGCGCAAGAAGGGCTTCTCCAAGACTGCCTTCCGCGAGGCGCTGGCTGTCGCGTGTATCACTTACGAGCACCGGCCAGCGCTAGGTTGTCCCAGACCCGTTCGGAACCGCTATAAGGCGGATGGCGACTGGCAGACCTATACCCGTGATTTCCATGCTCACTTGGCCACTCAGAAGGCAGAGATAGCCGACCTATCACTCGCGACGTTGGCGCAGACTGCGTGCCTTGTTTGCTTCGAGGCCGATTTCGGCTTTTGCCATCGCACGTACGTCGCCCGCGCGGCTCACCTAGTCGGCGCACCTGCCGTGCAACACCTGACCGCTAGAACAGTGATTGCTGACGTACCAGCACGTCTGGCAGCCTAGGCGGGTAGAGCACGCTGACGATCAACCACTGCTTGGGAAAGCGGTGGATGGTGCCCATCAGGAAGTGAACCTCTCGATCGACGAACTCGCTGATGAACTTCTGGCGAAACGCGACCTGCCAGTCCTCACGGCGGTGCACATTCCAGTACAGCGCGCCAGCCTCCCAGTCCACCAGCTTGTGCCGGAATTCGACTGGTCCCGCCGCCGTCTGACATTCGTAGCGGTAGTGGAAGTCAAAGGGAAGCTTCTTCAGCGTCTTCAACGATCGCTGATCTTCGTCGGCATCGAATAAATTGCCTTGCTGCTGCTCCTGCAGCAGCTTTGCCTTTTCGTCCTCGGTCCAGTCCGGGTTATCGACGGGAGTGATGTCCAGGCCCAGCAGGCGAGAGGGGCGTACGAGGCCCAGCGTCACAACGTCTGACTCGCGCGCCGCATCGAGCGCGTCGAAGGAGTCGAACACCGGTACGCCCTTGATCGCTTCGCGCCTCGCGATCCAATGATCTCGGGTGGGCAAGGGCTCGCCTTCGAGCTGGATGGTGTCCACCGAGACTCGGTGGCTCTCAGGCCGGGCATCATCCTGCGCGCGGCGCACCCGCGCGCGAACCCATTGCCACTTCTTGAACTGCTGGTCGTCCTCGACTAGCCGCAATGGCACCGGAAACAGGCGTACCAGTCGCCCATCCTCGGCCATGCCGGCCACGCACGAGGTCTCGACGTACCGCGCGCTGGGCGAGGGGTAAGTCTTGCAGAGGATCAGGATGCGTTGGTGGTCTGTCGCCACTGGAATCTCCCTCGACTGCCAGACGGCCGCGGCGCGCTGATCAATCAGCGAGCGAACTTCCAAATTCTCTGGTCAAGTACTTTGCGTTCCTCAAAGAGAGGCCGGTGTCGCCGTACAACTTGTGACGTGGATAGTAGTCGCGACGATACGCGTTAACTTCACGCGCCTAATGACGGCTTTAGGGGCGTGTATTTCTGAACCAACCGCGCTGTGTGCTAACGCCCTTAAGGGCCGCTCCTCGTCGCTGACGTCTGTGGCACGCTGAAAGCACGGCCCAGGGGACCGCATCAAGCGCCTCGGCGATCTGTGAATAGGGCTGAAAAGCGCTGGTCAAGCTGGAAAGGACCAAGTCCTCGAATTCCGCGCCGGTTGACTGCAGCTCTTCACCCCAGTCACACCAGTAGATGCGCGACTTCCAGACGATGAAGTGGCTACAGCAGCCGGTGTGGCGCCATACCGAGGGAAAGAGGCTCACGGACTGCCCATCGACATACAGCCGCCAAGCTGGACCCGTTCGTCGATCCAGGTTGATGGTGAGGGTCTCACGCCGTCGGGGCACAGCATCGTGAACGACCGATCGACACCGCGGCGAACAAGGACTGCTTCGCCTGGAGAGCCTAACGGCTCGCGCCGGCGGACCCCGATTTCAGCGCGGCCATGGCCGAGATGTCCCGCCCGCTGGCGGCCCCTGGAATCAAAACGCGCTCTTGACCACCCCGCCGTCCACACGAAGTGCCGCACCCGTGGTGGCAGAGGCCAGCGGGCTGGCCACGTAGGCGACCAGCGACGCCACTTCCTGCGGCGTGCCGAAACGCTTGATGAGCGAGGTGGGCCGCACCTTGTCAAAAAACTCAGCCTCGACCTGCTCGAAGGTCTTGCCATCGGCGCGGGCCATGTCCTGCACGAAGTCGCCCACGCCGCGTGACTTGGTGGGCCCCGGCAGCACGCTGTTGACGGTGATGCCCGTGCCGGCGACCGACTCGGCCAGCCCGCGGGACACGGCGATCTGGGCGGTCTTGGTCATGCCGTAGTGAATCATCTCGGTCGGGATCTGCACGGCGCTTTCGCTGGAGATGAAGATGATGCGGCCCCAGTTGGCGCGCTTCATCGCCGGCAGCACGAGGCGGGCGAGCCGCACGCCGCTGAGCACGTTAACGTCGAAGAAGCGCAGCCAGTCCTCGTCGGGGATGTCCTCGAAGGCCTTGGGCTCGAAGATACCGAGGTTGTTGACGAGGATGTCGATCCCGGCATGCCGCCGGATGACTTCTTCGGCCGAGGCCGCCAGGCTCAGGTCGCCGGCATAGCCTTCGACCGCGCCGCCGGTGTCCGAGCGCACCCGCTCCACCGCCTCATCGACCGCCGCCTGGGTGCGGCCATTGACGATGACGCGGGCGCCTTCCTGCGCCAGCGTGCGCGCGATGGCGTAGCCGATGCCGGCGGTGCTGCCACTGACGAGCGCCAGCTTGCCTTCGAGTTTCAGATCCATGTCGACTCTCCTTGAAAGTGTTGGGGGGAATGAAGAATTGGCGTGACGCCGCGAACGCCGCGACGCGTCAGGATGGGCGCCTCGGTGTGAACTCGAGACTCGCTCCCTCGCACGTCGCCGCGTTGCCGATCGGCGCCTCGAAGGCCGCGCAGCGCCGGTTGCCGGCCGGGTCCTCCAATCCCGGATGGGTCACCAGACGGTGGGCGCTTGGGCCCCAGGGCCGCGCCGGTGTGAAGCGCCAGGTCGCATCGCCGTCGTCGAGCCTCACCCTACCTGCCACACGGTGGCCCTGTCCATCCACCACAGCGATCAAGCCTTCGCTGGCGGAACTGATGGGCGTGCGCAGGTCGACGGACAGTGCGTCCCGCGTGCCGCTGCGCGGTGAGGCCAGCCGCCAGCGCTGCGGTTGCAAGGGCTGCGACACGGCGGCCGTCACGCGCCAGGTCTTGACCGCCGGCAACCGGTCGCCTTCACCGCCCGCCACGCGCAGGCTGACCGTGGCGCCTTCCCTCAAGGCGCGCCCGGCCTCCAGGTTCGGGCCGACGCCGGTCTTCACGCGGCCCGGGTCCAGCAGCACGGTGATGCGCCGGCCGTCCGCGTCGGGCAGCGCCATGTCGAGCAGCGCATGCCGAATCTCGCGCCCCTCGCCATCGAGCAGCGCCAGCCGTTCGACATCGAACGGCAGGCGCTGGGGCCGGTCGAAACGCAGCTCGATCCTGAGCAGGTTCTCCGGCACCGCCGGCCCCGCGGGATGGATCTCGACCGAGGCGGCGCCGGCCAGCGGGATCGCTCCCAATGCCACCAGCGCGACCAGCGCCGCAAGACGGCTGGCCAGCGTCATGGCTTGGCGGGCGGTGCCAGGTCGGCATAGCCCTCATCGATGCGCAACGTGCGGTGCACGCCGCTCCACTGGTCGTTGGCCGGGTACTTGAAGTCGGCGAAGTCGTACTCGTTGACGAAGTCGCTCAGGCGCAGGAACAGCCCCTTGCGCATGGACACCAGCTCCATCGCGCCGCTTGCTTCATTGCGCCGCAGCGCCGCGAAGAAGGTCGCGTCCTGGTTGTCGATGTGGGCCACGCGCATCGGCACGTAGGTGGACTTGATGCCCAGCGTCGGCTCGGCCGGCCACTTGATCGGCGTGGTGACGCCGGGCTTGGTCGACGCATCGGCAATGTCCGCCACCGACATCAGATCGGCCGACTTGTGCGAGTGCGTCAGCAGCACCATCGGACCCTGCCCGGCGTCGAACATCACCATGCCGGCGGGCGCGCTGCCCCAGCCGAACTCGGCGACCGTCTTGGCGGCGATGTGGGCGCCGTCTTTCAGGTCCTTCAACGGGATCGTCACCAGCGGCGAGCAGGTGAATGCCGCCACCAGCGTCGGCTCGCCGTTGAGCGTGGTGATCACCATCTTGCGGATGGGCGCGCGGGTTTCCAGCTGGTTGTGCACCGGGTGGTACATCTCGACGCTGCTGACCGCCGCGCCGCCCTTGAACGGGAAGTCGAAGACGCGCAGCGCGGAGGCGAAGCTGGCGTTGGACAGCCCGGCCACGTAGAGCTTGCCGTCGTGGAAGGTCATGTCGGTGACGGTGAAGCTGGCGGCCGGCGTGTCACGCCAGAGCTGCTTGTCGGCGGCGGGCAGGTTGCCGATGGCGACCGACTCGCGCCGGCCGCGGTCCAGGTCGACGCGGCTGACCTTGCCGGCGGTATCGACCGACACCAGCATCGGCTTCGCTTTCGCGCCCGCGCCGCTGCCTTCGACGGACAGCGTGATGTAGGCCAGCTCGCTGCCCGGGCGCATGGCCATGTCCTCGAAGCGCAGGCTCTCCGGCCGGGTGCCCAGCGCCTTCGCGATGGCGCCCGAGACGTCCTTCAGGTTGAAGGGCGCCGGTGTGGCCGCGGCGGCTGGTGGCAGCGTGAGCGTGTGCAGCTGGCCGCCGCGCCAGTCCGCGACGACGACGGTGTTGGCATCGACGAAGGTCAGCTTGCCGGCGGATTGCATCGGCGCGCCGACGGCGTGCGCGGTGTGAAGCGCGGCGGTCAGCGCTGCCAGTTGCAGCGCTCGTTGGGCCCAGCGGCCGGGAGCCGAACGAGCCGCGGGTCGTGAAGGGGTTGGTGCTTGCATGTGATGTGCTCCTGAGGTGGAGCAGCCACTGTCGGACCGGCCGCCCCCGCCGCCCACCGCCCTGTGGGTGAGG
>SEEY01000903.1 GCA_004211235.1 Rubrivivax sp. | reverse complement strand
CAACGGCACCAAGGGCAACCCGGTGCTGTCGGCCGACCTGTTCGGCGACTGGCGCGAGGAAGTCGTCTGGCGCAACGAGGACAGCACGGCGCTGCTGATCTTCTCGACCACCGCGCCCACCGAGCACCGCCTCGTCACGCTGATGCACGACCCGCAGTACCGCGTGCAGGTGGCCGCGCAGAACACCGGCTACAACCAGCCGCCGCACACCAGCTACCACCTCGGCCACGGCATGAAGTCGCCGCGGTACGTGCCGATCACCACGCCATGAGGACCGCAGCCGCCTTGCTGACGCTCGCCGCGCTGGCGGGCTGCGCCAGCGTGGAGCCGGCGCCACGCCCGCTCTACCGCGACCCGGTGCTGGACGGCGCAGCCGATGTGTCGCTCGTCTTCAACCGCGGCCTGAAGCGCTGGGAGATGTTCTACACGAACCGGCGCGCGACGCTGCGGCTCCCCGACCCCAAGGACGTGAGCTGGGTACACGGCACGCCCATCGCCATCGCGACGACGGACGACGGCAACCACTGGCGCGCGGCGGGGCAGGCGAGCTTCCCGGCGGAGTGCACCGGCGTCACGCTGTGGGCACCGGAGATCCAGGACTTCGACGGCACGTACCACCTGTGGCTCACCGTCGTGCCCGGCGTGCACAGCAGCTGGACCGGCGAGCGCCGCATCGAGCACCTGACCAGTGCCGACCTGCGCACCTGGCAATGCGCCGGCCGTGTCGACCTGGGCTCGCCCAAGGTCATCGATGCATCGGTCATCCGCGCGCCGCAGGGTGGCTGGCGGATGTGGTTCAAGGATGAGCAGGGCGGCAGCAAGCTCAAGGTGGCCGACAGCGCCGACCTGAAGACCTGGGCGGTGCGTGGCCCGGTCAGCCAGCTCGCCGGCGAAGGTCCGACGGTGTTCCAGTTCGCCGGCAAATGGTGGCTGGTGGCCGACCTGTGGAAGGGGTTGCTGGTGCTTCGCTCCGACGATGCGCTGAACTGGCGGGAGCAGCCCACGCGGCTGCTGGCCGGCATTGGCCAGCACCCCACCGACCGCGCCAAGGGACAGCACCCGGGCGTCACCGTCGTCGACGGCCGGGCCTACCTCTTCTACTTCACGCACCAGGGCGGCGAGCCGGAGGCGCAGGCGGATGACCGCTGGCACCAGCGCACCGTCATCCAGGTCGCGGAGATGAAGCTCCAGGACGGCTGGCTGACGGTGGACCGCAACGCGCCGCCGCCGGATTTACGCTCGGCGTTCAAGGCGCGCTGAGGAAGGTCCAATTGAACACAACCACAGAGGCACACAGGCACAGAGAGAGGTGGTCACGGGCCTTCGCTGTGTCTGTGTGCCTCTGTGGCTTGTTGCTCTTCCTTGTCGGCGCCGCACGCTGATCCGCTCGAAGCCTTCGTTGCAAAAGACCTCGCCGACGACCTCAAGCGCCTCGGGCTGCGCGCCAGCATCGGCGGCAACAGGGGCGCGGTGCAAATCTGGGTCGGCACGGCCGGCCGGCATCCGGCCATCGACGCCGCCGGCCTGGACCTGAGCAAGCTCAAGGGCTGCTGGGAATGCTTCGAGATCGCGCTGCTGCGCAACCCGGCGCCGGGTGTCAAGCAGGCCCTCGTCATCGCCGGTGCCGACCGCCGCGGCACGGCCTACGGCGTCTACACGCTGAGCCAGGCGCTGGGGGTGTCGCCATGGCACTGGTGGGCGGATGTGGCGCCGCTGAAGCGCGGGCCGCTGCATGTCTCGTTGAGGGAGCCGCTGCACGACGGCCCCGCCGTCAAGTACCGCGGCCTCTTCATCAACGACGAGGACTGGGGCCTGCAGCCCTGGGCCGCCAACACCTTCGAGCCCGAGGCGGGCAACATCGGCCCGCGCACCTACGAGCAGGTCTTTCGCCTGCTGCTGCGCCTGAAGGCCAACACGCTGTGGCCGGCCATGCACCAGGTGTCGGGCGCCTTCAATGCCAACCCCCGCAATGCCGAACTGGCGCAGCGCTACGGCATCATCATGGGCTCGTCCCACGCCGAGCCGATGCTGCGCAACAACGTCGCTGAATGGTCCGCACCGGCCGAGCAATACAACTACGCGACGCATGCCGAACAGGTGCGCGACTACTGGGCCGAGCGGCTGAAGGCCAACGGCCGGTTTGAGAACCTCTACACGCTGGGCATGCGCGGCATCCACGACAGCGGCATGCAGGGCGGCGGCACGGTGGCCGAGAAGCAGGCACTGCTGAACCAGCTCATCGCCGACCAGCGCGAGCTGATCGCGAAACACGTGGGCGACCCGGCGACCACGCCGCAGGTCTTCGTGCCCTACAAGGAGGTGCTGCCGCTGATGGGAACGCCTCCCGGGCTGGCGCTGCCGGACGATGTGACGCTGGTCTGGCCCGACGACAACTTCGGCTACCTCCGCCAGTTCCCCGATGCCGCTCAGTCGAAGCGTTCTGGCGGCTCGGGCGTGTACTACCACCTGAGCTATCTCGGCGCGCCGCTGTCCTATCTGTGGCTCAGCACGACGCCGCCTGCGCTCGTGGCCGAAGAGATGGGCCGCGCCTTCGATGCCGGCGTGCAGCGGCTGTGGATGGCCAATGCCGGCGACATCAAGCCGCACGAAGTCAACCTCAGCCACTGGTTCGACCTGGCCTGGAACCCGGCCGCCGTGCGGGCGCTAGGGCAGGGCGGCTATTTGCGGGACTTGGCCCAGCGGCTGTTCGGCGTGCCCGGGATCGCAGCGATCTGGGACGGCTACTACCGCATCAACTTCGAGCGTCGCCCCGAGCATCTGCAGTTCCACCTGCCGGGTGAGCGCGTCAAGCGCAGCGGCATGACGCCTGCCGCCGTGAACGAACGGCTTGCGCGTTTTGCTCAGCTGCTGGCCGCGCTCGACGCGGTGCGCCCGCGCATCGCCGCGGCGCAGCGGGACGGCTTCTTCCAGCTCGTCGAGTACCCGCTGCGTGCCTCGGCGCTGGCCAACGAGCGCTTCTTCGCGCTGGAGCGCTATGCCGCGACGCTGGAG
>SEEY01000902.1 GCA_004211235.1 Rubrivivax sp. | reverse complement strand
GGGTGAGGGCTAGGGCAGGGCGGGTCATCACGTCTCCATCTGTTGGGCCGACGGTTTATACGCGCCGGCCCGGCTCATGGATGCAAGGCCCTCACAGGAACATGCCGCCTGACGCCTCGATGCGCTGCCCGGTGATCCAGCCGGCGCCCGGCCGCATCAGCGCCGCCACCGCGCCGCCGATGTCCTCCGCCTCGCCGGCACGACCCAGCGCCGTGACCGAGGCGACGAAGCGGTTCAGCTCCGCGTTGTCGCGCACCGCACCGCCGCCGAAGTCGGTGGCGATGGCGCCGGGTGCGAGCGTGTTGACGCGGATGCCGCGCGCGGCCAGTTCTTTCGCCTGGTAGCGGCTCAGCACCTCGATGGCGCCCTTCATCGCGGCATAGGCGGCATAGCCGGGCAGACTGAAGCGCGCCAGGCCGCTGGAGATGTTGAGCACGCGGGCGCCCGTCTTCTCACCCATGCTGTCAGCGGTCGCCAGCAGCGGCAGCAGCGCCTGGGTCAGGAAGAACGGGCCCTTCAGGTGGATGGCCAGCATCGCGTCGAACTGGTCCGGCGTCGTTTCCTCGAAGCTGGCGTGCGCGCCGGCACCGGCGTTGTTGATGAGACCGTCAATGCGGCTTGCGCCCCAGCCGGCGAGGGCGTGGCGCAGGCGCTCGACGAAGGCGGGAAAGCCGGCGGTCTCCGCGACGTCCAGTTGCAAGGCCAGCGCGCGCCGGCCGAGGGCCTGGATCTGCGTGGCGACCTCGTCTGCCCTGGCCGCAGCGTCGCGGTAGGTCAGCACGACGTCATGGCCATCGCGGGCCAGGGCCAGCGCCATGGCGGCGCCCAGACCGCGGCTGCCGCCGGTGATCAGGGTGATGGGGGTGACGGGGGTGGTGTTCATGGAGCTCTCCAGTTCGGTTGCGATGGAGAGAATTTATTGTTTACTCCCATGCGGATAAAGTTCGATGAACTGAAATGACTGTGTGTTGAATGGCATCCAATCTCGACCTCGCTGCGCTGCGTGTCTTTCTCCAGGTGGCCGAACTCGCCCACTTCAGCCGGGCCGCCGAGGAACTGGGCCTGCCCAAGGGCCGCGTCAGCCAGGTGGTGCGCGACCTGGAAGCGCAGCTCGGCACCCGGCTCTTCCAGCGCACGACGCGGCGCGTCAGCCTCACCTCGGACGGCGAACTGCTCGCGGAGCGCGCCCGGGCGCTGCTGGCCGACGCGGGCGAGATCGAGGCGCTGTTCCAGCAGGACCAGCAGCTCAGCGGCCGCCTGCGCGTGGACATGCCGGTGCGCCTCGCGCTGGACGCCGTGATGCTGGCCCTGCCGGAGTTCCTGGCCGCCCATCCCGGCTTGACGGTGGAGCTGAGCTGCACGGACCGCCGCGTCGACCTGGTCGAAGAGGGCTTCGACTGCGTGCTGCGCGTGGGCGCCGTGCACGACCCGCTGCTGGTGGCGCGGCCGCTCGGGCAGATGCGCATGGTCAACGTCGCCAGCCCCGGCTATCTCGCCTCCCGCAGCACGCCGGCTACGCCGGATGACCTGGTCAGCCAGGGCCATCATCTGGTGCACTACAGCCAGACCTGGGCCGACCGCCGCCCGCGTTTCGACTGGATCGATGCTGCCGGCAAGGAATGCACGCTGACGCTGCCGTC
>SEEY01000901.1 GCA_004211235.1 Rubrivivax sp. | reverse complement strand
CCTGCACGCTGGGTTCGGGCGGAGGCGGCGGCTGCACCGGCGCGGCGGCCGGTGCGGGCGCGGCGGGCCTGGCCTGGGCAAAAGGCGAGGAGGGCGCATTGCCGCCCAGGTTGTCGAGATTCCAGGCCTTGGCGCCCTGCAGCTCTTCGCCCGGAATGAAGCGGGCGTAGGTGCCGCGGCGGTCGGTCTCGCGACGGTCGGGCGGCGGCACTTGCCGCGGAGGGGGACGGGTGGCCATATCGTTCAGACGAACTGGTCGTCACCACCACCGGCCAGGACGATCTGGCCCTCGTCGACGAGGCGGCGCACGATCTTGAGCATTTCCTTCTGCTCGGCCTCGACCTCCGACAGCCGCACCGGCCCGCGGGTTTCGAGGTCTTCGCGCAGGGTCTCGGCGGCGCGGGTGGACATGTTGCGGAAGACCTTCTCGCGCAGGTCGGCGCTGGCGCCCTTGAGGGCCACCACGAGGCTCTCGCTCTGCACTTCCTTCAGCACGGCCTGGATGCCCTTGTCGTCGATCTTGTTCACGTCGTCGAAGGTGAACATGTTGTCCATGATCTTCTGCGCCAGGTCGGAATCGGCCTCGCGGATGTAGTCGAGCACCGAGGCCTCGACGCTGGAGCCCATCATGTTGATGATCTCGGCCGCCGTCTTGGCGCCGCCGAGCGAGCTCTTCTTCATGCGCTCTCCGCCGGCCAGGATCTGGCTCATGACCTCGTTGAGGTCCTTCAGGGCGGTTGGCTGGATGCCGTCGAGCGTGGCGATGCGGATCAGCACCTCGTTGCGGCCGCGTTCGGTGAACATCTTCAGCACCGAGCTGGTCTGGTCGAAGTCGAGGTGGGCCAGGATGGCGGCAATGATCTGCGGATGCTCGTTGCGCAGCAGTTCGGCCACGCTGGCGGCGTCCATCCACTTCAGGCTCTCGATGCTTGAAACGTCGCTGCCCTGCAGGATGCGGTCGAGCAGCAGGTTGGCCTTGTCTTCGCCGAGGGCCTTGCGCAGCACGGCGCGCACGTACTCGTCGGTGTCGGTCACGAGCGTGCTCTGCGTCTCGGCCACGGCATCGAACTTGTCGAGCACGGTTTCGACCTGGGCGCGCTTGATGACCTTCAGCTTGGCGATGGTCTCGCCCAGCGCCTGCACTTCCTTGGGCGACAGATGCTTGAAGACCTCGCTGGCTTCTTCTTCGCCCAGCGACATCAACAGGATTGCGGCGTTCTCTATGCCCTTGTCGTCCATGGTCAAACCTCAACTACACGAAGCGTAGTGTCCCGCGTGCGGGCCGAGCGCCGGGCCGCTCCCAAGCCGGCCCGCCTGGCGATGTGCTTGCGGCTCAATGCCGCAGGCATCGCCGTCCCCTTGGGGGACCGACTGGGCTTGCCGGTGTTCAGCCGGCGCGAGACCGGGCGAGGGGCTCATCGTGTTCATGCCGTCTCGCCTGCCATCCAGTCGCGCATGATGTTGGCGACTGCCACGGGATTGTCGCGCGCCAGGGAGCGGGCGCGTTCCAGCTTCTCGTTGTGCAGCGGGGCTTCGAGCTTGGGCATGTTGCCGGCGCCCGGCAGCAGCTCGGTGTCGTCGACGACCTCGTCCACCGTCTCGGGCTTGTCTTCCGGCGGCAGCGGCGCGGCAGCCTTGATG
>SEEY01000165.1 GCA_004211235.1 Rubrivivax sp. | reverse complement strand
AATGCCAGCGGCTGCAGCATGATGCGTAGGCCAGGGCGCTGCCGCAGGGGCAGGCAGCCGCGGCGGCGGCGGGGGTGGAGGCGAGGGCAGTCATGGGCCGCGCATCATGCCGGCTCCTGTGTCCAGCGCGCCAGCTGCTGCTGCAAGTCGGCCGCCCGCGCATCGTCGGGCCGGAGCGCCTGCGCGGTGGCGATGGCGTTGCGCACCTCGGCCTCCAGCGTGGCCGAGCGGCCGTGGCGCTGCAGGCAGGTCAGGGCCACGGCGGCGAAGTTCAGCAGCACGCGGGCGTTGCGCGGCATGGAGATCCTGGCGCCGCGCAGGCTTTCCAGGGCCGCCTGGTGGTCGCCGTCGGCCATCAGCTGCATGCCGTCCTTCATCGCGTTGGTGGCCTCGCGCCGCGCCGCGGCCACCAGCTCGCCGCCGGCAACGCCCAGGCCCATGCGCTCGAAGACGCGCTGGCTGCGCTTGAGCAGCCGGGCGTCGTCGTAGTTGTTGCGCGTCACGTGCTGCAGCAGCCGGTTGGCCTGGTCGCCCTGCTGGGCCTCCATCAGCGTCTCGGCGATGCGTACCGCGGTGTCGGCCGCGCCGGGCGACGACTCGTCGGCGCTCATGGCCACCAGCTCGGCCGCGAGCTGGGCTGCGCCCGCCTTGTCCCCCAGGGCCTGCAGCGCGCGCACCTTCTCGGCCTTCGCAAGCAGCTGCGCATCGTGGCTGTCGTAGCGCTGGGCCATGGTGGCGATGAGCTTCTGCGCCTCGCCGGGGTTGCCGGCCTCGGTGTGCAGCCGGGCCATGCCGAGGAAGGGCTCCAGGTCCTCGATCGCGCTGTGCTCGCTCAGCTTGAGGGCACGGGAGAACGCCCTGGTCGCCAAGTCGTGCTGGCCTTGTTCCAGCGCTGCCACCCCCAGGGCGGACTGGCGGTGCGCGGCGTTGGGCGACAGGTTGACGGCGCGCTCCAGGATGGCCACCTGCTGCTGGCCCTCGCCCTGCGTGTGCAGCACGCCGGCCAGCTCGTCGTAGGCGTCCAGGTATTGCGGATGCTCGCGGACTGCGTCCTGCAGCAGCGTGCGCGCGCCGGCCAGGTCGCCGAGGTGCACGCGCACCTGCGCCAGCCCGAGCTTGGCCCAGGCGATCTGGCCGCGCTGCAGCACGCCTTCGTAGACAGCCTCGGCCCTGGGCCATTCGTCGAGCTTCTGGTAGAGCTGGGCCTGCAGGCGCAGCACCTCGGCCAGGCTTTTCGTGCCGGCGGCGAGCTGCTCGTTGCAGAGCTGCAGGGCGCGGCGCCAGTCGTGCGCCTTCATCGCCACGGCGATGCCCGACAGCGCCGACTTGCGCTCCACCAGCTTCAGCAGCCGGCTCTGCAGCAGCGTCTCAGTAATGGGCTTGAGCAGGTACTCGTCGGGCGCGTCCTCGGCGGCGGCCGAGACCATGGTGCTGGTCTTCTCGGCGGTGATCATCAGCCACACCGTCGACGGGCTGATCCAGCTTCTGAGCCGCGCCTCCTCCCGCAGCTGCTGGCCGTTCTTGCCGGGGCCGAGGTTGTAGTCGCACATGACCACGCCGTAGGTCTTGGCGGCGAGCATGGCGGTGGCTTCGCGGCCGTCCTTGGCGGTGTCCACGCGCCTGGCGCCGCAGCGCAGCAGCTGGCCCTCGAGCACGCTGCGCATGGCCTCGAAGTCTTCCACCAGCAGGAACTCGCTGGCGCGCAGCAGGTCCTCCGGAGCGGTGATGACCTTCATGGCAGCTCCAAGATGAAGCGGCCGCCGCCCAGGTCGCCGCCGTTGGCCAGCCGCGTGCTGCCGGTGCGCTCGGCGCGCCGGTGCATGCCCGCGGCCAGGCGCGAGAAGTACAGGCCCAGCCCGGTGCTGCCGGTGCGCGTGTCGATGCCCTGCCGCGACGGGAAGCCCCGCTCCAACATGAAGGGCGGGAAGCCCTGGCCGTCATGGGCCACCTCGACCTCCAGCCGGCCGCCGACGACCTGCAGCGACAGCCGCACCGTGCGGCTCGCATAGCGCACGGCATTGAAGAGCGACTGCATGACGATGCTGGCGATCAGGTCGCGGTCGAAGATCCAGTCGCTGATGCCGGCCTGGGGCTGGCATTGCAGCGTCAACCCCTTGAGGGTGACGAGCGGGTGCACGCGGCTCAGCAGCTCTTCGGCGAATTCGTCCAGTTCGACGACCGCCGGCTCGAAGGGATACATGCCCTCCTCGATCTTGAAGATGGCCATCATCTGCACGAGGTTGCCGTTGACGCGCTGCGTCTCGTACAGCGCCTGGGCGGTGGACAGCGCCGCGGCGGACGGCGGCTCGGTGGCCATCTTGGCGAGCGCATCCTCCAGATAGGCGGCGATGACGCTGACCGAGTTCTTCATGTCGTGGGCCGCGGCCGCCACGAAGGTGGAAATGTCCATCGCTTGCGCCTTTCCGGCCTGTTCGGCAGACCGGGGCAGGAAGCGTTCCTGGCCAGCGCCCGCGGGGCTGGCCAAAACTTTACATGGCATCCGGCCGTGCGCCGGGCTTCATCGGGATCGGCCGTCCGGGAAGCAGCGCACGAGCTCCGTCAGCGGCAGCGGCCGGCCAAGCAGATAACCCTGGCCGAAGCCGCAGCGGATGGCCTTCAGTTCATCGAGCTGGGCCGGCGTCTCGATGCCTTCGGCAATGACGTCCAGCTGCAGGTGGTGGCCGAGACCGACGATGGTCTGGGCGATGGCGCGGTCGCGTTCGCCACTGGGCAGGTCGCGCACGAAGCTGCGGTCGATCTTGAGCGAGCTGATCGGCAGGCTCTTCAGCATCGACAGCGAGGAATGGCCCATGCCGAAGTCGTCCAGCGAGATCTCGAAGCCGATCTCGCGCAGCTGGTGCATGACGCGCCGCACCTGCTCGGGCTGGCGCATCAGCATGCTCTCGGTGAGCTCCAGCACCACCTGCGCCGCCGGCACCGCCAGGCGGGCCGACATCGCGCTGAGCATGGTGGGGAGCGCACTGCTGGTGAACTCCGACGCGGCCATGTTGACGTGGATCTTCAGCCGGCTCAAGGCGCCGCCTTGCAGCGCCGCGAGGTCGTGCAGGGCCTGGCTCATGACCCAGCGGCCGATGTCGATGATGAGGTCGCTGCGCTCGGCGATGGGAATGAAGATGTCCGGAGACACCATCTCGCCGCTCGGTTTGCGCCAGCGGATCAGCGCCTCCACGCCATGCAGCGGCGCGTCGGGCGAGGCGATGTCGACGATGGGCTGGTAGACCAGGCGCAGATGGTCGGCCCGCAGCGCCTCGCGCAGCTCGGCCTCCATGGCCAGGCGCTGGGCGAGCTTGGCGCGCTGCTGGGCCAGCATGTCCGGGCTGCTGGTGGAGAAGACGTTGCTGCCGTTGCGGCCGTTCTGCTTGACGCGGTACATGGCCGCGTCGGCACTGCGCAGCAGCTCGGGGCCGCTCTGGCCGTTGTCAGGAGAACAGGCGCTGATCTCGGGCACCAGCAGCGCGAACTCGTCGCCGCCGAGCCGCCCCACGCGCGCGGGCGGCGGCGCGAGTTCCTTCAGCCGGCGGGCGAACTCCTGCAGCACGGCATTGCCGGCCTCATGGCCGAAGGCATCGTTGATGGGCTTGAAGCGGTCCAGGTCGATGAACATCAGCGCGAAGCGCCGACCCTCGCGGTGGCTCTGCACGCAGTGGCGGTTCAGCTGCGCATAGAAGTGGGCGCGGTTGTCCAGGTCGGTCATTTCATCGACCTGGGCCAGGCGGTGGATGACGGCCTCGGTCTCCAGCCGCTGCGCCGTCTGCGCGATCAGCGCGCCGATGGTGGCCGACACCTTGGGCAGCTGCGCCTCGGGCTGGCGCGACAGGCTGCTGTAGAACTCCAGCACGCCGGGCCGGTGCTGTTCGCCGTTGTCGGAAACGTAGGTGACCGGGAACACATAACCCGACCACAGACCGGACATGTGCGCACTGCGCCGGCGCAGGAAGCGCGGGTCGGTGCTCATGTCCTCGACCCACTCCGCCTGGCCCGTGGCCCAGACGCGGCCGACGAGGCCATCGCCCGGCGCCATCGTCAGCGCCGAGCTGAGGACGCTGAACTGCTCCAGGTCGCGTTCCGGCGGATGCCAGAAGTGCCGGCAGTACAGGCTGCGCCCCGGTTCGTCGCCCGGCTCCATGCTCCAGTAGGCCCCCCATTCCCAGCCGAGGTTGCGGCAGATCAGCTGGATGACGTTGGTGATGGCGTCTTCCAGCGTGTGGGTGCCGATCAGGTACTCCGTCAGCGCATAGCCCAGGCGCTCGCGCACGGCGGCCAGCATGAGGCTGGTGGTGTCCTGCAGCATGCCGTGGCGCCAGTGCGGCCGGGCGGGGTCGCTCGGCAGCGGCGTCACGCGCACCCAGCGCATGCCGCGTGCCAGGCCGATGACGCGGATGTCCATCGGCTGCTGCGCCTGCGGGCCGGTCCACAGGCGGATCAGCTCCGGCAGGTCGTCCTCCATGACGTGCCCCAGGCATTCGACCAGCGTGTCGGCCGCGCGGGTGGGCATCTCGAGGTATTCGGCGGCCACCGGTGACAGCATGCTGCGGCCGGACTGCGGGTCATACCACCACTGGCCGAAGCCCGCGGCGCGTTCCAGTTCATCGGCGGCCACGGCTGCCTCCATCGCGATGGCATCGCGGAGTCGCTGCGGCCCCAGCGGCAGTGAAACGGCCTGCATGCGAGACGCCCTTTCGCTTGTCATGTGACAGCGCAGGCGCAAGTCGCATGCCAGCGTTTTCCCGTGGTTGCGGCCCTGGAAACGTGCGGCCGGCAGCGAGCCGCACAGCCCTGGTGCGGCATGCGCCTAGAGCGCCAGCTCCCAGGTCTCGTTGACGACGTCGGTGCCGAAGCCCTGCCCGGCAGCGCTGTGCACGAGGCGGTAGCCTTCGGCGGCGTAGATCGTGCGGGCGGCGGTCAGCGCGCTCTGCGTCCAGAGCACGATGCGCTCATAGCCGGCGGCCCGGGCGAAGTCGCTGCACTGGCGCACGAGGCGCTTGCCGATGCCGAGGCCGCGCGCCTGCGGCTCCAGCAGCAGCAGGCGCAGCTTGGCGACGCCGGCGCGCGGCGTGCCGGTGGTCTCGTCGCGCGCCTGCACGAGCATGACGCAGCCCAGCCGCTCATCGCCGCGCGCAGCGATCCAGCAGGCCTCGCGCTGCGGCTGGCGGTGGTCGACGAAGTCGGCACAGATGCGGGCGACGAGCGCCTCGAAGCGCACATCCAGCCCGTACTCGGCGGCATAGAAGGCGCCGTGGCGTTCGACGATCCAGCCCAGGTCGCCGGGGCGGGGCGGGCGCAGTTCAACGGCGTGTTCCATGGCCCCGATCATGCCGCGACGCGCTACGCTGTCGGCCGGCATCCGGAGCAGGGAGAGCAGGCGTGGGCATCGTGGTGTATTGGCTGGAAGGCGAGGGCGAGGCGGCGCTGCCGGTGTGCGAATTCTTCGACAGCGCCGGGTTGACGCAGGCCCTCGGCCGGGCAGAGGGCCTGCGAAGGGTGGGCCATCACCACGTCAGCATCTCGACCGAACTGGCCGAGAGCGTCGGCCGGCCCGGCGTGTCGGCGGTGGAGGGCGGCAGGACGCCGGACGGCCAGACCTACGAGTGGTCCAAGGCCGGGCGGGCCGGCAAGGTGCGCCGGCGTTGAGCGCCAGCTCGCTGCGGCCCGGCGGCGGGCCGGGCGGGGGCTTCAGAACTTGTAGCCGAAGCCGACGGTCAGCAGGTTGTCGGTCTTCTTCGTGCCGATGGGCACGCGGCTGGTGTAGCGGCTGGACAGGCCGGCGTTGAACGTCCAGGCGCCGCTGATCGTCGTGGCCAGGCCGGCGTCGAAGGTGGCACGGTCGCCGAGGTCGTCGCCCTCGGGGTAGTAGACGAGGCGCTGCTTCAGCGTGGTGGTCTCGCTGAGCTTGTGGCTCGATTCCTCGCCGAGCAGCACCTGCACGCCGTTGGCGTTGCTGCCGTCGGTGAGCTGGCTGGCGGTGTAGCCGAGACCGCCGAACACGTCCCAGCTGTTGGCATCGTTCTTCACGACGTGGTAGCCCACGCCGCCGGTCAGGTTGTAGCGGTTGCGCACGCCGCCGGCCTTGTTGGTCTCGCCTTCAGCGGCGCCGAAGGAGAACCACTGGGGGCCGAGGTTGAAGTCGTAGCGGCCGCCCACGCGCAGCAGGTCGGCGGTGGTGGTGCTGACGTCGTCGACCTTGTTGCGGCCGTAGTTGGCGATGCCGTAGAGGCTGATCTTGTCCTGGGCCGTCGCGCGGCTGGCGTCCGCGTTGGCGGCCAGCGTGCGGCTGCTGGTGTTGCCGCTGGCGAAGGCGCCGGCGAGGCTGAGGCCGCCGTGCCAACGGCCGTCGGGATTGTCCTGGGCGAGAGCGGCCTGCGAGGCGAGGGCAAGAGCGAGGCTGAAGGCGAGGGTGAGACGTGGCATGGATCAAGGAGGGCTAGGGAAAACCAGCAGTATCACCAAGGTCGGTCGCAGGCCCGCGGAGGGTGCCGGCCGATCTGTAAGGGCCGGTTCCTTAAAATGCAGCGATGACTCCTTTCCCTGTCGGCCCGGCGGTCGACGCTGCTTCCAGCCCCCTCCTGCGCAACCTCAATCCGGAGCAGCTCGCCGCCGTCACCGCGGCGCCGGAACCGGCCCTGATCCTGGCCGGCGCCGGCTCCGGCAAGACGCGGGTGCTGACGACGCGCATCGCCTGGCTGCTGCAGACCGGCCAGGTCAGCCCGAGCGGCATCATGGCCGTCACGTTCACGAACAAGGCCGCCAAGGAGATGCTGACGCGGCTGTCGACGATGCTGCCCTTCAACGTGCGCGGCATGTGGATCGGCACCTTCCATGGCCTGTGCAACCGCTTCCTGCGCGCGCACTGGAAGCTGGCCAACCTGCCGCAGGCCTTCCAGATCCTGGATGCGAGCGACACGACCTCGGCCGTCAAGCGCGTCATCAAGGCGATGAAGCTGGATGAAGAGCGCTTCGTGGCCAAGCAGGTCGGCTGGTTCATCGCCGGCTGCAAGGAGGAGGCGCAGCGCCCCGGCGACGTGGAGGTGCGCGACGAGCAGACCAAGAAGCTCGTCGAGATCTACGCCAACTACGAGGACCAGTGCCAGCGCGAGGGCGTGGTGGACTTTGCCGAGCTGATGCTGCGCAGCTACGAGCTGCTGCGCGACAACGCTGCCGTGCGCGAGCACTACCAGCGGCGCTTCCGCCATCTGCTGGTGGACGAGTTCCAGGACACCAACAAGCTGCAGTACGCGTGGCTCAAGATGTTCGCGCCGCCGCCCGGCCGGGGCGCGCCGGCCGAGGGTTCGGGCGGCGGCACCGGCCAGAGCGTGCTGGCGGTGGGCGACGACGACCAGAGCATCTACGCCTTCCGCGGCGCGCGCGTGGGCAACATGGCGGACTTCGAACGCGAGTACCGCGTCAAGCGCGTCATCAAGCTGGAGCAGAACTACCGCAGCTTCGGCCACATCCTGGACGCCGCCAACGAGCTGATCAGCCGCAACAGCCAGCGCCTGGGCAAGACGCTGCGCACCGATGCCGGCCTGGGCGACCCCATCCGCGTGCAGGAGGCGCCCAGCGATTTCGCCGAGGCGCAGTGGCTGATCGAGGAGATCCAGGGCCTGGTGCGCGGCGGGCTGGACCGGCAGGAGATCGCCATCCTCTACCGCAGCAACGCGCAGTCGCGGGTCATCGAATCGGCGCTGTTCAACGCCGGCATT
Organism: Rubrivivax sp.; assembly: GCA_004211235.1. The sequence goes on along the minus strand of SEEY01000165.1, from coordinate 9,674 downwards.
CCCTATCGCGTCTACGGCGGCCTGCGCTTCTTCGAGCGGGCCGAGGTCAAGCATGCGCTGGCCTATCTGCGCCTGCTGGAGAACCCGAGCGACGACACGAGCTTCCTGCGCGTCGTCAACTTCCCGACCCGCGGCATCGGCGCCAAGACGCTGGAGAACCTGCAGGACGCCGCCAAGGCATCCGGCCGCAGCCTCTACCAGAGCGTCAGCGCCATCACCGGCAAGGGCGGCGCCAACCTGCAGGCCTTCACCCAGCTGATCGACTCGACGCGCAACCTGACCCAGGGCATGACGCTGCGCGAGATCATCGAGCAGGTGCTCGAGACCTCCGGCCTGCTGGACTTCTACCGCACCGACAAGGACGGCGCCGAGCGGCTGGAGAACCTGGACGAACTGATCAATGCCGCGGAGGCCTTCGTCATGCAGGAGGGCTTTGGCAAGAACGCCGTCGGGCTGCCGGTGGACGAGATCGCGCCCAACCTGCAGGCAGCCGGCGCGCCGGGTGCCGTACCCGATGCCGAGACGGGCGAGATCATGTCGCCGTTGGTCGCGTTTCTGACCCACGCCTCACTGGAAGCTGGCGACAACCAGGCCCAGGCCGGGCAGGACGCCGTGCAGCTGATGACGGTGCATTCAGCCAAGGGCCTGGAGTTCGACGCAGTCTTCATCACGGGCCTGGAAGAAGGCCTGTTCCCGCACGAGAACTCGATGTCCGACCATGACGGGCTGGAGGAGGAGCGGCGGCTGATGTACGTGGCCATCACGCGGGCGCGCCAGAAGCTTTCCTTGAGCTTCTGCCAGACGCGCATGCTGCACGGACAGACGCGTTATCACATCAAGAGCCGCTTCTTCGACGAACTGCCCGAGGCCGCGCTGAAGTGGCTGACGCCGCGCAACCAGGGCTTCGGCTCCGGCTTTGCACGCGAGTACCAGCAGGCCTGGGACCGGGGCTCCGGCCTCAAGGGCATGGTGGGCGCCGGCAATGTCGCCCGGCCCGCCTGGGCCGAGCCGCCGGTGCCGGCGGCGATGCGGCAGAAGGTGTCGGACGAGCACGGCGGCCTGCGCGTCGGCAAGGGCGTGTTCCACACCAAGTTCGGCGAAGGTGTGCTGCTGACGCTGGAAGGCGCCGGCACGGACGCACGGGCCCAGGTCAACTTCGGGCGCCACGGCACGAAGTGGCTGGCGCTGTCGGTGGCGAAGCTGACGCCGATCGATTGACGGGCATGACGGAACTTCGCCCCTCTCATGCCGAGCTGACCGCCTTTCTGGCCGCCGAGTTTCCGCAGAACCGCTGCACGCTCGAGGAGGTGGACGAGGACGGCAGCGTCGTTGTGGCGCATCCGGTGGGCGAGCGCGAACTGCGCCCGGGCGGCACGGTGTCGGGCCCGGTCATGATGACGCTGGCCGACGTGGCGCTCTACGTCGCCATCCTGGCGCGCATCGGCATCGTGCCGCTGGCGGTGACGACCAACCTGTCCATCAACTTCCTGCGCAAGCCGCGCGCCGACCGGCGCGTCGTCGCGCGCTGCCGGCTGATGAAGCTGGGCCGCACGCTGGCAGTGGGCGAGGTGTGGATCTTCTCGGAAGGCGAGGAAGAACCGGTGGCCCATGCCACCGGCACCTACTCGATCCCGCGGGACCGTTGATCTGGCGTGTTACTTCGCCAGCTTCACGCTGGTGAGCGTGCCCGTCAGGTAGCCCACCTGCGCACCGAAGCGGTCCTTGTAGTTGGCGCGCACCAGCGGGTCCAGCGTGGCCTTGACGACGTTGTGCAGCGGCACGCCCCAGTCGCCCGGATGCTGGAAGTTGCTGGTGATGTAGGTCCAGCCATTCAGGTCGTCCACGACGCCCAGGCCGGTCGCTTCCGCGCCCGAGGGCATGGAGGCGATGCGGCTCAGCACCTTGGTGTCGACGTTGTAGGCCCAGATGAAGTTGTTGACGTGGTAGCTGCTGTCCTCGCCGATGAAGAGGGTGCGAAGCTTCTCCGAGAACTTCAGGTTGTCAGGCGCACCGATCCTGTCGGGGTTGGCCAGGTTGCCCAGGGCGTCGGCCGTCGCGAGGTCTTCGCCGATCAGCAGCGCCTTGGTCGATGACGGCACCCACTCGCTGTTGATGGCGGCGCCGGCGCTGTCCTTCTGCGCGGCGCTGAGAGTGTGCGCAAGCACGCCGCCCGCGTTGAGCGCCTTCTCGATCGTGATGCCGTAGGCCTCGTTCCAGGCCGCGTTGCCGCGCACCATCGAGCTCTGCATGTTCTGCAGCGCCGAGTAGGCCACCTTGTCCTTGATGTTGACCGTCGTGCCTTCCATCTTCGTGAAGGCCATCGAGCCGCCCTTGAGCGCGGCATAACGGTGCGTCTCCAGGAAGGCGGCGGCCTTGTCCATGCCCGCCTTGACGCGCACCCACTGCACCTTGCCGCTCAGCCAGATCTTCGTGAAGCTGGCATCGGCCGGGTCGGCGGTGGCGACGTCCATGATGTCGGTCGGCTTGAGGGTGTCCGCCAGCGTCTTGATCTCGGCGCTGGTGGCCGAGCCGAGCTTGATCCAGGTGATGGCGGCGCCTGTGGCGGCCGGGTCCAGCGAGAAGCCGGCGCCGAACTTCGCCACGTACAGCGTGCCGGCGGAAAGGTCCTTCTCCTTGTCGGCCACGAACATGAAGAAGCCGCCGTTGGTGGCGTCATCGCCCATGATCGCCGTGCGGTTGTCGGGCATGACCTGGATCAGCTCATGCGAGATGCGGCCCAGGCCGTAGTGCTTCTTGATCGTGCCGGTGCCGTCCGGGTTGACCGTCACCTCGGGCAGGTGGCCGTAGTGGTAGGGGTTGGCCGCCGTTTCGCTGCCCAAGAGGTTCTTGCTGTAGGCCTTGAACTGCGCATTGGCGGCGATGGTGAAGGCGTCGGGCTCGTACTCTTCGCTGGACAGGTGGGTGCCCCAGGGCGACAGGCTGGCGCCGCAGGTGATCCACAAGCCCATGGCCGGCGCGGTGTCGACGTTGTGGTACTTCACCAGCGAGAGCTTGCCGGTGGCGGGGTCCTGGTCCAGCGTCAGCACGGCGATGGGCGAGGGCAGGCGGCCGTACATGTCGGTCTTGCCGTCCTGCGCCCAGGTCGTGTATTCGAACTGCACGACGGCGAACACGGCGTTGCCCTTGACGCCGGTGACGGTGGCGGGAGTGTCCAGCTTGAGCAGCGAGGTGCCGTCCGGCGAGTCGCTGAAGAACTGGCGCTCCTTGCCCGCCACCGTCGCATCGACGATGGGCTTGCCGGCGAAGTCGACATAACCGCCCGCCAGGATGGTGCCGCCCTTGCCGTCCGGCACGAGGTCACCGGTGGTGAAGAAGGGCGCGTAGGCGAGGGAGAAGCTCTGCGTGGTGTCGTCGCTGAACTTGGCCGTCAGCGTGGACGTCGTGAAGCTGGTGTCGGAGCCGCCGCCGCAGGCGGTGAGCAGGCTGCCGGCGGCGCCGCCGGCCAAGGGCAGCATCAGGGGGAGACCGAGGAACTTGAGGGCCTGGCGACGATGGAGAACGTGGGCTTGGGACATGGAAGCGACAGCGACTGCGCGTGAATGACAAAGCACGGCAATCTAGGGAGCTCGCGTGTCCCCTGCATGAAAACGGCGTGACGACTTCGTGACGCCACGCCGCCGCGTGCCCGTTCAGCGCTTGTCGTCGTCCAGCAGGCCGGGCGGGGCGCCGAACATGAAGCAGTCGACGAAGCTGAAATACAGCGAGGCGTAGAACACGGCCCACACCATCATGCCGGCGACCAGCATGAAAGCCGGCGCCAGCTGCACCAGCCCGAGCGCCGTGAAGACCAGCGTGATCAGGCCCGACAGCGCCAGGAGCACGCCCGCCCACAGCAGACCGTTCAGCGCAAACGCACCCTTGTTGCGCCACAGGGCCAGCGTGCTCGAGAAGAGCGCCTGGCCAACGCTCTGGCCGCCCCAGTGGATCAGTGCCGGCGCGTGCCAGTAGGGCACCGACAGCAGCGCCAGGCCGCCGAAACGCAGCAGAGCGCCCAGCAGGATGCGCGAGTCCCCGGCCGCCTTGGCGAGCTCCTCCGGGCTGCTGCCGTTCTTGGCCATCAGTTCCATGACGGCCCGCGTGGCGTCGCCATCGATGGCGTTGGCGCCCAGGATGATGGCCAGTGCGAGCAGCGCGAAGCTGACGCTGAGCAGCAGCTGGCGGTTGCGGCGCTCGGGTGTGAGCCGCAGCGGCGCGATGAAGACCGCTGGCGTCGGCCGCTTCTTCTGCAGCACCAGGTGGGTCGCGAGCATGAAGCCCAGCGACGACAGCGGAATGGCCATCAGCCCCAGCACCGGGCCCACAAGGGGCGCCGCGGTGAGCAGCAGCGACGCCATCAGCGCCAGCCCCATCAACCCGAGGAAGGCCACCGGCTGGCGCTGGAAGACGCGCAGCCCGTGGCGGATCCAGAGCCGGCCATTGGCGGCCGGCACCTGCTGAAGGTGCAGTTGCATGGTCATTCCGCCGCCTCGCCATGCAGCGCATGCCAGGGCCGGGCGATGCGCTCGCGCAGCACGCGCTCGAAGTGGCTCGGGTCGTGCGCCTTGAGCAGCGACGCCTCGCGCGGCAGGTGCAAGTCGAACAGGCGGGACACCCAGAAGCGCAGCGCCGCCGCGCGCAGCAGCGCCGGCAGCAGGCGATGCTCCGCACCGGACAGCGGCCGCACGCTTTCGTAGGCCGCGACGAAGACGGCGGCGCGGTCCTCCACGAGGCGGCCGTCGGCCAGGTCGATGCACCAGTCGTTCAGGCACACCGAGATGTCGAACAGGAAGGTGTCGACGCCGGCGAAGTAGAAGTCGAAGAAACCCGTCAGCCGCTCGCGGCCCGGGCCCTCGCCGGGCTCGAACATGACGTTGTCGCGGAACAGGTCGGCGTGGATGGGGCCCGTCGGGAGATCGGCATACCGGGCCGATGCGGCAAGCTGCTCCTGGTAGGCCAGCTCGTCCCGCAACAGCTCCGCCTGGGCTGCATCCAGGAAGGGCAGCAGTTGCGGCACGACCTCACGCCACCACACCAGGCCGCGGAGATGGGGCTGGTGCAGCGGATAGTCACGCCCGGCCAGGTGCATCTGGGCCAGAGTCGCGCCGACCTGTTGGCAATGGAAGGCGTCGGGTGCCATCTGGTGGCCGCCGTGCAGGCGGTCGACGATGGCCGCCGGCTTGCCTGCCACCTCGAAGAGGATCTCGCCGCGGGCGTCGGCATGCGGCTCGGGCACCGGCACGCCGCGCTGCGCCAGGTGCTGCATCAGGCGCAGGTAGAAGGGCAGCTGCTCGGCTGTCAGCCGCTCGAACAGCGTCAGCACATAGCGGTGCAGATGGCCGCCGTTGGGGCCATCACTCTGCGTGCAGTCCACGAAGTAGTTGGTGTTCTCGATGCCGGCGCCGATGCCGCGCAGCGAGCTGAGCTGGCCCAGGTTGAGGTGGTCCAGCAGGGCTTGCGCCTGCGCGGGGCTGACTTCAGTGAAAACGGCCATGGGTCTGGGACAACGCGACTGCAGCGGCCGGAAGGCCGTGCGACATCAGAATTTGAGAACCTTCCAGACCCGTGCGCCGGAGCCGCTCTTGGGCATGCCCGTGCCGGTGCCGCCGGCCGACTCGCGGCCCGCGTCGTTGACGACGATCTCGTAATCCGGGGCCTTGGTGAGCTTGTTCTTCACCGTCACCTTCTTGGCCTCGCCGCGCACCTTGAGTTCCTCGATGCGAACCTGGTCGTCTTCCGACACGGTGCGCTCGACCTTGGGCTCGGGCGGCGGGTCGGCAAGGGCGCCGCCGGTGAAGGCGGCGATCAGCAGGGAGACGGCAAGGCGACGCATGCTGCCGATTCTAGGTGCGGGCTCCTGGACAATCCGTCGCCATGAGTAAACCCATCCTGCTGCTGGTCGACGGCTCCAGCTACCTGTATCGCGCCTTCCACGCCATGCCCGACCTGCGCGGCCCCGAGGGCCAGCCTACCGGCGCGGTGCGTGGCATGGTGGCCATGCTGAAGAAACTGCAGACCGACATCGGCGCCGAGCATGCGGTCTGCGTGTTCGACGCCCCGGGCCCGACCTTCCGTGACGAGTGGTACCCCGAGTACAAGGCCCAGCGTTCGCCGATGCCGCCGGAGCTGCGCGCGCAGATCGAGCCCATCCATGAAGTGGTCAAGCTGCTCGGCTGGCCGACGCTGACGGTGCCGGGCGTCGAGGCGGACGACGTCATCGGCACGCTCTGCTGCATCGGCGCCAGCCAGGGCCACAAGGTGATCGTCTCGACCGGCGACAAGGACCTGTCCCAGCTGGTGAACCCCGACGTGGAGCTGATCAACACGATGAGCGGCGAGCGCCTGGACGAGGCCGGCGTGTTCGAGAAGTTCGGCGTGCCGCCGAACCGCATCGTCGACTTCCTGACGCTGATGGGCGACACGGTGGACAACGTGCCGGGCGTGGTCGGCGTCGGCCCCAAGACGGCGGCGAAATGGGTGGCGGAGTACGGCTCGCTGGACGGCGTGATCGCGGCCGCGACGGCGATCAAGGGCAAGGCGGGCGAGAACCTGCGCGCCGCGCTGGACTGGCTGCCGATGGGCCGCAAGCTGGTCACCGTGAAGGTGGACTGCGAGCTGGCCGAGCATGTGGCCGGCTGGCCGGCGCTGGAGGAACTGGCGTTCCGGGCGCCCGCCAAGGACGAGCTGGCGGCGTTCTACACCCGCAACGGCTTCAAGGCCTGGCTGGAGGAGCTGACGGGCGCAGCCCCCGCAGCCAAGGCGAAGGCCGCGCCGGTGGCCAACCCCGGCCTGTTCGATGAGCCCGAGCCGCCAGCCGGCGCGGCCGGCATCGAACGCCGCTACGAGACCATCCTGACCTTCGAGCAGCTCGACGCCTGGCTCGCCCGCCTGCGCGCCGCGCCGCTGTGCGCCCTGGACACCGAGACCGATTCGCTCGACCCGATGGCCGCCCGCATCGTCGGCATCTCGTTTGCCGACAAGCCCGGCGAGGCGGCTTACGTGCCACTTCACCACAGCGGCCCGGGCGCGCCCGAGCAACTGCCCTTCGACGAGGTGCTGGCGCGGCTCAAGCCCTGGCTGGAAGACGCGTCGGCGAAGAAGATCGGGCAGAACCTGAAGTACGACCGCCATGTGCTGCTCAACCACGGCATCGACCTGGCCGGCGTGCAGCACGACACGCTGCTGCAGAGTTATGTGCTGGAAGCGCACAAGACGCACAACCTCGAAGCGCTCGCCGAGCGCCATCTGGGCCGCAAGGGCCTGAGCTACGAGGACCTGTGCGGCAAGGGCGCGCACCAGATCCCGTTCGCGCAGGTCGACGTCGACAAGGCCACCACCTACTCCGGCGAAGACAGCGAGATGTGCCTGCACCTGCACGATGTGCTGTGGCCGCAGATCGAGGCCGACGCGGGGCTCAGGCGCATCTACGCCGACATCGAGATGCCCACGGCCGACCTGCTGGCGCGCGTAGAGCGCACCGGCGTGCTGATCGACTCCGAGAAGCTGAAGCTGCAGAGCCACGAGATCGGCCAGCGCCTCGTGCTGCTGGAATCGCAGTGCTACGACATCGCCGGCCAGCCCTTCAACATCGGCAGCCCGAAGCAGATCGGCGACATCCTGTTCGGCAAGCTCGGCCTGCCGGTCGTCAAGAAGACGGCCACCGGCGCGCCGTCCACCGACGAAGAGGTGCTGACCGAGCTGGCGGCGGACTTCCCGCTGCCGGCCAAGATCCTGGAATACCGCGGCCTGTCCAAGCTCAAGAGCACCTACACCGACAAGCTGCCGCTGCAGATCAACGCCCACACCGGCCGCGTGCACACCAACTACGCGCAGGCGGTGGCCATCACGGGCCGGCTGTCCAGCAACGAGCCCAACCTGCAGAACATCCCCATCCGCACGGCCGAGGGACGGCGCGTGCGCGAGGCCTTCATCGCGCCCGAGGGCTGCCGCATCGTCAGCGCCGACTACTCGCAGATCGAGCTGCGCATCATGGCCCACATCAGCGAGGACCCGGGCCTGCTGCACGCGTTCCAGGAAGGGCACGATGTGCACCGGGCGACGGCCAGCGAGGTCTTCGGCGTGCCGCTGGACGAGGTGTCCAACGAGCAGCGCCGCTACGCCAAGACGATCAATTTCGGGCTGATCTACGGCATGGGCGCCTTCGGCCTCGCCTCGGCGCTGGGCATCGAGCAGAAGGCCGCCAGGGACTACATCGAGCGCTACTTCACCCGCTTTGCCGGCGTCAAGAAGTACATGGACGAGACCAAGGCGAGTGCGGCCGAGCTGGGCTATGTGGCGACGCTGTTCGGGCGGCGCATCTACCTGCCGGAGATCCGCGGTGGCAACGGCCAGCGCCGCGCCGGCGCCGAGCGCCAGGCGATCAACGCGCCCATGCAGGGCACGGCCGCCGACCTCATCAAGCTGGCCATGCTGCAGGTGCAGGCCGAGCTGGAGCGTGCTGGCAAGCAGGCCAGGATCGTCATGCAGGTGCACGACGAACTGGTGTTCGAGGTGCCCGAGGCCGAGCTGGACTGGATGCGCACCGAGGTGCCGCGCCTGATGGCCGGCGTGGCGGCGCTGAAGGTGCCGCTGCTGGCCGAAGTGGGCGTCGGGTCGAACTGGGAAGAGGCGCATTGACCCTTGCGGTGTCGGGAGGCTGCGCTTGCCGATCTCCCCAAATTGCCTGTTTCCCACAAAATAGGGAAAATAGCCGCGTCAGACCAGGAGTCGCCCATGTCCGCCGTCCTTGAACAAGCCATTGCCGACCAGTTGCCGAGCGTGTCCGCCACCCAGCTGGTGGCCGGCATCCAGAAGGTCGGCCGCACGGTGGCGGCGCATGGTGCGGTGCTCATCACCAAGCACGACCAGCCCGCTTTCGTGCTGATGTCGGTGGAGCACTACCGCGAGATGCAACGCGCCGCCGAGCCCGACCTGGGCGCCCTGGGTGGCGAGTTCGACGCGATGCTGGCGCGCATGCAGGGTCAGGGCGAGGCGCTGGCTGACGCCTTCGCGATGGCGCCCGAGGCCATCGGTGCGGTAGCGGTGAAGGCCGCCAAACCGGCCCGCGCCCGTAGTCGCAAGGCTGCCTGAGCCTTGGCGGTCTACGTGCTGGCCGGCGTCAACGGCGCCGGCAAGAGCTCGCTGGGCGGCGCGGCCATCCAGGCGAGCGGCGCGGAGTTCTTCAACCCCGACATCGCTGCTGCGCGGCTGCGAGAGCAGCAACCCGGCCTCTCTGCCGAACAAGCCAACGGCCTGGCCTGGACGCTGGGTCGGCGCGGCCTGGAGGCGGCGCTCGCCGGTGGGCTGACCTACGCCTTCGAGACGACGCTGGGCGGCCACAGCATCACCAGGATCCTGCTGGAAGGCGCGCGGGTCGGCCTCGAAGCTGTTGTCGTAGACGCGCAGGCTGGCCAGATGCGGCATCAGCTTGACGAGGTTGCTGCGGCTGTCGTCGAAGCGCTCGCGCACCTTGCCTTCGGGGATGTCATGGCCACCGGCCGCCACGCGGGCAGCGATGCGGCGCAGATGCAGCTCGGGCGTCGACAAACCGGCGAACCAGACATGCACTGCGGCGCCCCCCCGCGCGCCTTCCAGCAGGATCCTGGTGATGCTGTGGCCGCCCAGCGTCGTCTCGAAGGCGTAGGTCAGCCCACCGGCGAGCGCCGCCTCCAGGCCGC
>SEEY01000900.1 GCA_004211235.1 Rubrivivax sp. | reverse complement strand
GTGGTGGACGGGTTCCGTCAGCCTCGCCGCAGATGCGCTGGAGTCGCTCGTCAACCTGGCCGGCGCGGTATTCGCCCTGGCCATGGTCACGCTCGCTGCGCAGCCGCCGGACGCCGAACACCCCTACGGCCACCACAAGGCGGAGTACTTCTCCAGCGGCTTCGAGGGCATCCTCATCATCGCCGCGGGCCTGGGCATCCTGTGGGGCGCGGCGGACCGCTGGCGGCACCCGCAGCCGCTGGAATCCGTCGGCGTCGGCGTGGCGCTGGCCGTCGTCAGCTCGGCGCTGAATGGCGCGCTGGCCTGGGCCATGCTGCGCAAGGCCCGCGAGGTGCGCTCCGTTGCGCTGGCCGGGGACGCGCGGCATCTCATCACCGATGTGTGGACCTCTGCCGGCGTGGTGGCCGGGCTCATCGGCGTGATGGCGACCGGCTGGCACTGGCTGGACCCGCTGCTGGCCATGGTGGTGGCGCTGAACATCCTGCGCGAGGGCTGGCACCTGATGCGCGAATCCACGCGCGGCCTGATGGACGAGGCGCTGGATGACGACGCCCTGGCGCGCGTGCAGGCGGTGCTCGTGGCCTTCAGCAGCGCCCACCCGGCACGCTTCGATCACATCGCCAGCCGTGTGGCCGGACAGCGCCGGTTTGTCGACCTCCACCTGCACCTGCCGTCGCACTGGACGCTGGCGCGCGCCGCAGCGCTGCGGGGCGACGTCGAGCGCGCGCTGATGGCCGCCGTGCCCGGGCTGCGCGCAAGCATCCAGCTGCTGCCCACGGACGTGGAAGCGCTGTCCCTGGACGAGGAGCACCTGATTTGATCGCCGTGCTGCAACGGGTGCGCGAGGCGCGCGTGGAGGTGGGCCGCACGGTCGTCGGCGCCATCGGCCCGGGCCTGCTGATGCTGGTGTGCGCCGAGCCGACGGACACCGAGGCCGTCGCCGAGAGGCTCATCGCCAAAGTGCTCAAGCTGCGCGTCTTCAGCGACGCCGCCGGCAAGATGAACCGCAGCCTGCAGGATGAGGGTGGCGGGCTGCTGCTCGTCAGCCAGTTCACGCTGGCAGCCGACACGGCCGGCGGCAACCGGCCGAGCTTCACCGGCGCGGCGCCCGCCGAGCTGGGCCGCAGGCTCTACGACCACACGCTGGCGTTCGCGCGCCGTCAGCATCCGGTCGTGGCCAGCGGCGAGTTCGGCGCCGACATGCAGGTGCACCTCGTCAACGACGGGCCGGTGACGATTCCGATGCGCATGGCCTGAGGGCGGCCATGGGGCCGTGCGTCAGTCCTTGAACACCGCCCGGCACTGCCGCTTGTAGGCCCACCAGGCCGACACGCTGGCCGTCAGCAGCGCGGTGGCGGCGGCCCAGGCGAGCACCGACGCATAGGACGCCGTCGCCGGGCCGCGCTGCCACAGCTCCAGGCCGGCGAGCACCGCGAACGCGCCCACAAAGGTCTGCACGAAACGCACGATCCAGAACCGCACCAGGATGGCTGTCATGGGTGTCCTCATCCGATTTCTATCGTCCAGCGGCTGACGCTGCCCGGCGCCGGCCGCGCGAGGATCAACGCCCCCGTGCGGTAGGCATGGGCCCGGCGGGCGGCCGGCAGCTCGGCCCCCGCCCCGTCGACCACCCGCATCACGC
>SEEY01000899.1 GCA_004211235.1 Rubrivivax sp. | reverse complement strand
TTCGACTCGGTGCAGCGCGGCAACCCCGAGATCGAGCGGCGTGCGCAGGAGGTCATCAACCACTGCTGGGGGCTCGGTGCCGAGAACCCCGTGCTCGCCATCCATGACGTGGGCGCCGGCGGCATCTCCAACGCCTTCCCTGAGCTGGTGAACGACGCCGGCCGCGGTGCGCGCTTCGACCTGCGCAAGGTGCCGCTGGAAGAAAGCGGCCTGGCGCCCAAGGAAATCTGGTGCAACGAGAGCCAGGAGCGCTACGTGCTGGCCATCGCCCCGCAGAGCCTGCCCCAGTTCGCCGCGATGTGCGAGCGTGAGCGCTGCCCGTTCGCCGTCGTCGGCGTGACGACCGAGGTACGCGAGCTGAAGCTGGCCGATGGCGAGGAGTTCCCCATCGACATGCCGATGGACGTGCTGCTCGGCAAGCCGCCCAAGACTTCGCGCAACGTGACCCGCGTGGTGCTCGACGGCGGCACGCTGGACCTGACCGGCGTGAAGCTGGAAGACGCCGCGTTGAACGTGCTGCGCCACCCGACCGTGGCCAGCAAACGCTTCCTCGTCACCATCGGCGACCGCACGGTCGGTGGCCTGAACCACCGCGACCAGATGGTCGGCCCCTGGCAGGTGCCGGTGGCGGACTGCGCCGTCACGCTGGCCGACTTCAAGGGTTTCGCCGGCGAGGCGATGAGCATGGGCGAGCGCACGCCGCTGGCTGCCGTCAATGCCCCCGCCTCGGGCCGCATGGCCGTGGCCGAAGCCATCACCAATCTGCTGGCCTCACCGTTCGAGCTGCCGCGCGTGAAGCTGTCCGCCAACTGGATGGCCGCCTGCGGCGAGCCGGGCGAGGACGCGGCGCTGTTCGACACCGTCAAGGCGGTCGGCATGGAGCTGTGCCCGGCGCTCGGCATCTCGATTCCCGTCGGCAAGGATTCGCTGTCGATGCGCACCAAGTGGGACGGCCAGCAGGTGACCGCGCCGGTGTCCTTGATCGTCACCGCCTTCGCAAGCATCGCCGACGTGCGCGGCACGCTGACGCCCGAATGGCAGCGCGAGCCCTCGGTGCTGATCCTGGTCGACCTCGGCCAGGGCCGGCAGCGCATGGCGGGCTCCATCCTGGCGCAGACGCTCAACCAGTTCGGCCAGGACGTGCCGGACCTGGACGAGCCGAAGCTGCTGGTGTCGCTGGTCAACGCGATCAACGAACTGCGCGCCGCCGGCAAGCTGCTGGCCTATCACGACCGCTCCGATGGCGGCCTCTGGGCTGCTGCCTGCGAGATGGCGTTCGCCGGCCAGACGGGCCTGAGCCTGAACGTGGACCTGCTGGTGACCGAAGGCGACGGCATCGCCGACAGCCGCGCCGACACGGGCGACTCCAAGAACTGGGCCGCACAGGTCAGCGGCCGGCGCGAGGAGCTGACGCTGCGTGCGCTGTTCAACGAAGAGCTGGGCGCGTTGATCCAGGTGCGCGCGGGCGACCGCGACGCCGTCATGCAGGTACTGCGCGCGCACGGCCTGTCGAAGCATTCGCATGTCGTCGCCAAGCCGAATCCGGCGCGTCAGATGGAAGTCTGGCGCGATGCCAAGAAGGTGTTCGCGGCCCTGGGACGAGGTGTCGTGGCGGATAGCCCAACTGCGCGACAACCCGGCGGTTGCCGATGCCGAACACGCAGCGGCCGGCAAGGCGGACGACCCGGGCCTTCACGTCCACCTGAGCTTCACGCCCGAGGCGCCTTTCGTGTCCACCGGCGCGCGCCCCAAGGTCGCCATCCTGCGCGAGCAGGGTGTGAACTCGCATGTCGAGATGGCCTACGCGATGTCGCTTGGCGGCTTCGACAGCTTCGATGTGCACATGAGCGACCTGCAGTCCGGCGCGGTCAAGCTGGACGGCTTTGCGGCCTTCGTCGCCTGTGGCGGCTTCAGCTATGGCGACACGCTCGGCGCCGGTGAAGGCTGGGCCCGGTCGATCATGTTCAACCCCGTGCTCGCCGAGCAGTTCCGCGCCTTCTTTGCGCGCCAGGACACGCTCGCCCTGGGCGTCTGCAATGGCTGCCAGATGCTGGCCGCGCTCGCGCCCATCATCCCGGGCGCCGACGCGTGGCCGCGCTTCACGCGCAACCAGAGCGAGCAGTTCGAGGCGCGGCTGTCGCTGGTGGAAGTGCTGGCGTCACCCAGCGTGTTCTTCAACGACATGGCCGGCAGCCGCCTGCCCATCGCCGTCGCGCACGGCGAGGGCTTTGCGAACTTCGCCTACCAGGGCGATGCGGCCAGGGTCATCCCGGCGATGCGCTTCGTCGACCACCACGGACAGCCGACCGAGGCCTATCCGTTCAACCCGAACGGCAGCCCCGGCGGGCTGACCTCGGTGACGACGCCGGACGGCCGCTTCACGGCGCTGATGCCCCACCCGGAGCGCGTGTTCCGCAATGTGCAGATGAGCTGGACGAGCGCCGACCGCGCGCTGCACAGCCCGTGGCTGCGGATGTTCCAGAACGCTCGCAAGGCGCTCGGCTAAGCGGCATCCACTTCGAGCAGCAGCCGGTCGAGGCCTTCCTCGGTGCCTCGGCGGCGCTGCTCGATGTCCATGTGACCG
>SEEY01000164.1 GCA_004211235.1 Rubrivivax sp. | reverse complement strand
CGATGACTGGTTTCATTCGGCCTTGACGGCGAACAGGCCGCCGCTCTTGGTCGCGACGAGAGCCGTCTCGCCCAGCAGCGCGATGGTGACGACCTGCGAGCCGTCGGTGGACAGGCGCGAGCGCGTCTTGCCGGTGTCGCGGTCGATCAGGTGGACCTGGCCTTCGAAATCACCAATGAGCACCTGCTTGGCCATCACCACGGGCTCGGACAGCTTGCGGCGCTGGAACTGGTCGGCCGACCAGGCGAGGTCGCCGTTGGCCAGCTTCCAGGCCGACAGGCGGTCGGAGGCATCACCGGCGACGACGACCTGGGCGTCCGCGCCGATGCCGTTGGTACCGCCGACGACGCGGTTCCACAGCGCGCTACCGCGCTCGGCGTTCACGCAGCCCACCGAGGACTGGAAGGCGCGCGCGCAGATCAGCTCACCCTGGCGAACGGCCGGGCCGACGAGGTCGGCCAGGCGCTCAACCTCGTTGGTGCCGCGCGGCGTGGCCACGTTGGCTTCCCAGCGCAGCTGGCCCTTCAGCGGGTCGACGCCCGCCAGGCGCGGCCCCTGGCCGACGATCAGCGTGTCCTTGTAGGCCAGCAGCACGCCGGCCTTGGCCAGCGTCAGCGGCTCGCCGGGACGACGCATTTCCCAGATCTTGCGGCCGTCCAGCGCGTCGAAGGCGATGACCTGCCGGTCCAGCGTCAGCGTGAAGACGCGCTCGCCGGCCACGAGCGGCGCGGCGATGACGGGCGTGGGCAGGGCCTTCTTCCAGACCACCCGGCCGGCGTCCAGCACGACGAGTTCGTTGTCACGGTTGACCACCGCGGCAAAGCGGCCATCGCTGCCGACGCCGGCTGCCAGCTTGCCGCCGGCCGAGCCGCGCCACAGCTCGCGGCCGTCCGCCGCTGCCAGCGCGCGCACGGTGCCATCGGTGCTGGCGACGACGAAGCTGTCGCCGGGCGTCGCAATACTGAGCGGGAAGGTGATGTCGTCACCCTTGCTGCTCCAGGCGACGCGGCCGCTGGCCGGGCCGGACAGCGTCTCCAGCACGGCCGGCTTGTTCTTGGCGTCGCCGAACCAGGAGTTCCAGGTCGAGGAGAGGGTCGAGCAGCCCGACAGCGAGGCCGCCGCGAGCGAGATCAGCGTGATCTGAACGAGGCGCTTCATTGCGCGGCTCCCGTGGCGTCCACCGTGGTGGGCACGCCGAGCGTGGCCAGCTTGGCTTCGACGATGCGGCGATAGTCCTGCGTCTTGTCCAGCGCAGCGAAGGCCTTCTGATACTCGGCCTTGGCGGCGTCGCGCTTGTCCTGCAGCAGCAGTGCGTCACCACGGCGGTCGGCCACCAGCGCGGCGAAGTCGGGCGACTTGATCGCGTCGAGCGTCTTGCCTGCCTCGTCATAGGCCTTGGCGTCGAGCTGCAAGCCGGCCAGGCGCAGGCGGGCGAGATCGCGGTAGGCCTCTTCCGAGCCCTTGTCCGCCACCCAGGTCAGGCTCTGCTTGGCGTCGTCAGCCTTGCCCTTCTCGAGCTGCAGCTTGGCGACCTGCAGGCCGGCCTGGGCCGCATAGCCGGTACCGGCAAATTGCGAACGCAGGTCGGCAGCGGCGGCGGCGCTCTTGTCGAGGTCCTGACCGGTGAGCGCGCGGTCGAACTCCTCGTACATCGCGCCAGCCTTGGCGGCCTGGTCGCGCTGATGCCAGTTCCAGCCCTGCCAGGCGGCGAAGGCAGCGAGCGCGGCCGTCACCACCCAGGTGACGAGATTGCCCCAGCGCTTCCAGAAGGCCTTGAGCTGGTCAAGTTGTTCTTGTTCTTCGAGATCGAGATGCGATGCCATGAGAGGAATACAGCGTGGTCGGGCAGGGCCCGGGATTATGCGGTGCGCAACTCGGCCGCCCAGGCGGCCACGTCGGCGAGCGGCCGGGCAACCTGCTCGGCGCCGTCGCGCAGGGATTTGACGGCCACCTCGCCGCGCGCCAGCTCGTCGGCGCCGAACACCAGCGCAAAGCGCGCGCCGGAGGCGTCGGCCTTCTTGAACTGCGACTTGAACGAGCCGCCACCCGCATGCATCTGCACGCTCACGCCGGCCGCGCGCAGCGCTTCCAGCGCGGGCAGGATGCGCGCCAGCTCGGCCGGGTCGGGCACGACGGCATAGGCGTCGGGCGACGGCGCCGGCGACTGCAGGCCCAGCGTCTCCAGCAGCAGCAGCAGCCGCTCCAGGCCCATGCCGAAGCCGACAGCCGGTGTCGGCTTGCCGCCGAGCTGCTCGACGAGGCCGTCATAGCGGCCACCCGCGCACACCGTGCCCTGGGCGCCGAGCTTGTCCGTGACCCACTCGAAGACGGTGAGGTTGTAGTAGTCCAGCCCGCGCACGAGGCGGGGGTTGATGCGGTAGGCCAGGCCGACCGCATCGAGCAGGGTCTTCACGCCATTGAAGTGCGCGAGGGACCCTTCACCGAGGAAATCAAGCAGCCGCGGGGCGCCCTCCGCCATCGCCTGCATGGCCGGGTTCTTGGTGTCCAGCACGCGCAGCGGGTTGGCGTACATGCGGGCTTTCGCTTCCTCGTCCAGCACGTCCTGGTGCTGTTCAAGGTAAGCGATCAGTGCCTCGCGATGCGCACGGCGCTCCTCGGGTTGGCCCAGGCAGTTGATCTCCAGCGAGACGTCTTCGCCCTCCTTCAGGCCCAGCTCACGCCAGAGCGTGCGCGCCAGCAGGATGACCTCCGCATCGACGTCCGGGCCGGCAAAGCCGAGCGCCTCGATGCCCATCTGGTGGAACTGGCGGTAGCGGCCCTTCTGCGGCTTCTCGCGGCGGAACATCGGGCCGACGTAGTAGAGCCGGCGCGGGCTGTCGCGCAGATAGCTGTGCTCGATCATGGCACGCACGACGCCGGCGGTGCCCTCGGGGCGCAGCGCCAGGTGCTCGGCCTGGCCGTGCTTGTCGGCCCGGTCCTCGAAGGCGTACATCTCCTTCTCGACGATGTCGGTCACCTCGCCGATGCCGCGCACGAACAGCGCCGTGGGCTCGACGATGGGCACGCGCACATTGCTGTAGCCGTAGCGCTGCAGCACGCCGCGCATCGTCGCCTCCAGCGACTCCCAGCGCGCCGACTCGGGCGGCAGGATGTCGTTCATGCCCTTGACAGCCTGGAGCGGCTGCACTTTCTTGTTCTCGCTCATGGAATCCGGATTCAGGCCGTGGCCGTGGCGCCGAAGCGCTTCTCGATGTAGTTCTCGACCAGGGCGTGGAACTCGTTGGCGATGTTGTCGCCGCGCAAGGTCAGCGCTTTCACGCCGTCGATGAAGACAGGCGCGGCCGGCGCTTCGCCGGTGCCGGGCAGGCTGATGCCGATGTCGGCATGCTTGCTCTCGCCCGGGCCGTTGACGATGCAGCCCATGACGGCCACCTTCATCTCCTCGACGCCCGGGTATTTGCGGCGCCAGACCGGCATCTGCAGGCGCAGGAAGTCGTCGATCTGCTTGGCCAATTCCTGGAAGGTCGTGCTCGTCGTGCGGCCGCAGCCGGGGCAGGCGGTCACGCTCGGGTTGAAGTGGCGCAGGCCCAGGGCCTGCAGGATCTCCAGCGCGACGACCACTTCCTGCGTACGCGACTCGCCCGGCTGCGGCGTCAGGCTGACGCGGATCGTGTCGCCGATGCCTTCCTGCGCCAGGATGCCCAACGCGACGCTGGAGGCCACCGTGCCCTTGGTGCCCATGCCCGCTTCGGTCAGGCCCAGGTGCAGCGCGTAGTCGCAGCGGCGGGCCAGCTCGCGGTAGACCGAAATCAGGTCCTGCACGCCGCTGACCTTGCAGCTGATGATGATGTTGTCGGGGTTGAGCCCAAGTTCGGCGGCATAGGCGGCCGACGTGAGCGCCGACTCGACGAGCGCCTGGTACATGACCGGCTTGGCATCCCAGGGCACGGTGCGCCGGGCGTTCTCGTCCATGAACTGGGCGAGCAGTTCCTGGTCCAGGCTGCCCCAGTTGACGCCGATGCGCACGACCTTGTCGTACTTGGCCGCGGCCTCGACCATCATCGCGAACTGGCGGTCCTTCTTGTCACCCTTGCCGACGTTGCCGGGGTTGATGCGGTACTTGGACAGTGCCTGCGCCATCGCCGGATAGTCGGTCAGCAGGCGGTGGCCGTTGTAGTGAAAGTCGCCCACCAGCGGCACGTCGATGCCCATGCGGTCGAGCTGCTCGCGGATGTAGGGCACCTGCTCGGCCGCTTCCGGCGTGTTGACGGTGATGCGCACCATCTCCGAGCCGGCAATCGCCAGTTCCTTGACCTGGATGGCCGTGCCGATGGCGTCCACCGTGTCCGTGTTGGTCATGGACTGCACGCGCACCGGCGCGTCGCCACCGACGGTGACAACGCGATTGCCCCAGACGACGCGGGCCTGGCGGCTCTTGCGCGGCGCGGGCGCCGCTTCGGGAATGATCCATTCGCTCATCACTTCAACTCCAGACGGGCGATGTTGTTGCTCGCGCGCGCAGCGAGGTCGACGGCGCTGCCGCGCCATTCGATCTTCGTGCCGCTGACATTGCCGACGCGCACCTTGTAGGGCGCGGCGCCGGTGAAATCCTGCTGCTCGCCCTGGCGCAGCACGCGTGAGATCAGTGTCTGGCCAGCCGAGTCAACGATCTCGAGCCAGCTGTCGGCGGTCGCCGTGACGCGCAGCGTCGGCCCGGCGGCGCTGGCCGCGGCAGGCGGCGCAACATCGCGCACCTGCAGCGGCGCGGAGGCGACGGCGGTCGGCACAGGGGCCGCGGCCTGGGTCGCCAGCGCAGGCACCGAGGCCGCCGGCTCGGAGGCAGCCGGCGGTGCCGCCACGAACTCGACCGTCGGCCCGCTGGCCGCCGTCGAAGCGACTGCGGACGCCGGGAACGCCGGCGTCGCCTCCCGCTCGGGCAACCAGCTGGCCGGGATCCAGTAGATGGCACCGGCCGCCACGAGCAGCAGCGCCAGCCCCCAGACGGCGGGACGCTTCAGCAAGGCCAGCACGCCGCCGTCGCCGGCGCTGCTGCCGCCACGCTCGCGGAAAGGCTGGTTCAGGCCCGGCCGCACATCGAAGCCGTGCTCGTTGCTGCGCGGCAGCAGGCCGAGCACCGGTGCGGGGTCGACCTTGAGCGCGCGGCAGACGGCGGTGGCCAGGGCGCGGGCGAAGGTCGCGTCCGGCAACAGATCAAAGCGGTCAGCTTCCAGCGCCTCCAGCTTGGCCTGGGGCACCTTCAGCATCACGGCGAGCGCCGCGATGTGCAGGCCGCGCTGCTGACGTGCATTCTTCAGCCAGGCACCGGCAGTGGTCGGCGGGCTGTCACGTCCCTCGGAGATGGGTTGCATCGTGTTGTTTTTGTAGACGCCGCGCGGCGGCTTATTCGTCGTAACGGCCGGCGTCGAGCGCCTGCGTCTCGGGCGACTGGGGATGCTTGCGGCGCAACTGCAGCGCCAGGTCATCGACGATGCCGGCACGGCCCAGCCGGCGCTCGATGCGCAATTGCAGCCACAGGCTCTGTGCGTTGACCTGCTCGGGCTGGTCGTTGACGCGCTTCACATAGAAGCGGGCCCGCTCCAGCTCGCCGTTGCGGTAGAGCACCTCGGACAGGTTGATGGCGATGACCGGGCTGGCCGGATCCAGCTCGAAGGCCCGTGCCAGCGTCTTCTCGGCCACCAGCAGCCGGCCCGCGCGCGCCTCGCAGACGCCCTTGGCCAGCAAGGTGCGGGCCGGCGCCCGATAGGTCGACACGGCCAGCGCCTGGTCGAACAGCGAGTCGGCCGTCGGCCAGCGCTGCTGCTGGCACATGAACCAGCCGTAGTTGTGCAGCGTGTCGGGGTCGTTGGGGTAGACGGCCAGCGCGCGGCGGAAGGTTTCCTCGGCCAGCGGGTGGTCGCCCATGGCGGCGTAGATCAGACCGCGCAGGTTCACGGCCTCGCGCATGTCGGGCTTGACCTGCAGCGCGAGCTTGAGCTCGTCGAGCGCCGTCGAGAACTGGCCGCGGGAGAAATACCCCTGGGCGAGCTCCAGCCGGATGGCGGCGCGGCGGTCGGCGTCCGTCTGGTCGGAATCGGTCTTGATTTCGCGGCTCGCCGCCGGCGCAGTGCCGGTGTTGGCGCAGGCGGCAAGCAGTGCGGAGACCAGGACAGGCAGCAATCGCTTCATCAAATCCTTGAGGGTGGGCGCCATGGGTTCAGGCGGGTCCAGCGGATTTGGCCACCGTCACGGGGGCTCTGACCATGCGGATATGCGCGCGGGTGCGGTCCTGCACCTCGCCGGCCAGTTGGCCGCAGGCAGCGTCGATGTCGTCGCCGCGCGTCTTGCGCACCGTCGTGACGATGCCTGCCTGGATCAGCACCTCGGCGAAGGCCTTAACCCGCGCATCCGTGCTGCGCGTGAGGCCCGACGCCGGGAAGGGATTGAACGGGATCAGGTTGATCTTGCAGCTCACCCGGCTCTTCAACAGCCTGGCCAGTTCCAGGGCCTGCTCGGGCGAGTCGTTCACCTCCTGCAACATGCAGTACTCGAAGGTGATGAAGTCGCGCGGCGCCTTCTCCAGATAGCGGTTGCAGGCGGCCAGAAGTTCGGCGATCGGGTACTTCTTGTTCAGCGGCACGAGCTGGTCGCGCAGCGGGTCGGTCGGCGCATGCAGGCTGACGGCCATCGCGACCGGGCAGTCATCGCGCAACCGGTCGATCATGGGCACGACGCCGGACGTCGACACGGTGACGCGGCGGCGGCTCAGGCCGTAGCCGTGGTCGTCCAGCATGGTCTTGAGCGACGGCACGAGCTGGTCGTAGTTCTGCAGCGGCTCGCCCATGCCCATCATGACGATGTTGCTGATGATGCGTTCCTGCATGTCGAAGCGGCGGCGCAGGTTGTGCTCGGCAAACCAGAGCTGGGCCGTGATCTCGGCCGTGCTCAGGTTGCGGCTGAAGCCCTGGTGGCCCGTGGAGCAGAAGCGGCACCCAACGGCGCAGCCGGCCTGGCTGGAAACGCAGAGGGTGCCACGGTCGTCTTCGGGAATGAACACCGCCTCGACCGCGTCGCCATTGCCGACGTCGAACAGCCACTTGATGGTGCCGTCCGCCGAGACATGCTCGGAGATGACCGGCAGTGCGCTGATGACCGCTCGGCCCTTGAGCTTGTCGCGCAAGGACTTGGCGAGGTCGGACATCTGGTCGAAGTCCGACGCGCCCTTCTGGTGGACCCAGCGGAACAGCTGGGTCGCACGGAACTTCCTTTCGCCCAGTTGCTCGCAGTAGGCGGCCAGGCCTGGCAGATCAAAACCGAGCAGGTTGACCGCGTCCATACGAACTTCCTGGGCCGGGGCCTCCCGACCCCGTTGGGGGTTTAGCGGCTGTAGACGTTCAGGCCGGGGAAGAAGAAGGCGATCTCGACGGCGGCCGTTTCAGCGGCGTCGGAGCCGTGCACGGCGTTGGCGTCGATGCTGTCGGCGAAGTCGGCGCGGATGGTGCCCTTCTCGGCCTTCTTGGGATCGGTGGCGCCCATCAGCTCACGGTTCTTCAGGATGGCGTTCTCGCCTTCCAGCACCTGGATCATCACCGGGCCCGAGATCATGAAGGTGACCAGGTCATTGAAGAAGGGGCGGGCCTTGTGCACGCCGTAGAACTGCTCGGCTTCACCGCGCGACAGCTGCACCAGCTTGGCTGCGGCGATCTTCAGGCCGGCGCCTTCGAAGCGGGCGTAGATCTGGCCGATGACGTTCTTCGCCACGGCATCGGGCTTGATGATGGACAGGGTGCGTTCGATTGCCATGGAGTTCTCCTGGGGTGTGTTGGACA
>SEEY01000898.1 GCA_004211235.1 Rubrivivax sp. | reverse complement strand
CCAGACGCGCCTTGCCGTCCATCGCTTGCAGGCGTTCGAGCGACTCCTGCGGCGAGCAGGTCTCGAGCCCCGTGCTTGCGAGCGACACGCGGATGCGCTCCCCACGGGCGAGGGCATGGTCGAGCAGGGCGCGCAGGTCGCGGCCATACGACGCCTGCTCCGCCTGCACGCGCTCGCGCACCTCGCGCAACTGGCCGAGCGTGGAGGCCAGCGTGGTGAGACGCTCGGCCAGGTCGGCGGCATCGAAGTTGTCGGGCTCGGCGACCGGCGCCTTTGCCTGCACGCCGCGGGCAGCGGTGACGACGCGGTCCAGCAGGCGGCGGTTGAACTCGCCGGGCACCAGGCGCATGGCCATGGCGGCGCGCTCGGCGTGGTGGCTGCCGCTTTCCATCAGGCCGAACAGCATCTCGGCCACCGCCAGCGCCTGGCTCATGACGGGCAGCGACTGCGACACCAGGCCCTGCGGGTAGCCGAAGCCGTCGAGCCGCTCGTGATGGTGCAACACGCATAGCGCCACCTGCGGTCCGGCGCCCGGCATGTCCTTGAGCACCTTGGCGCCGACGATGGGGTGGCTGGCGATGTGCTTCCACTGCTGCGGCGTCAGGCGCTGCCCGCCCTTCAGCAGGGCGGGGTCGACGTAGAGCTCGCCGATGTCGTGCATCAGCCCCGCGAGCATCAGCGTGGCAGGGTTGGTGCCGGGGCCGGGCAGGTCTTCGATGAGGGCGGCCGACAGCAGCGCGACGCCGACGGCGTGCTCCAGCTTGCCCTCGCCCTGCGAGGCGTAGATGCTGAGCAGCGAGTCGAGCTGGGGCGACACGATGAGGTGGTTCATCGTCGACATGTGCAGCCGCGCCGACGCCTCGCCGCAGATGCTGGAAAGGAGCGGGTGCCGCTCCAGCAACGACGCCGCGACACGGTCGATGCGCCGGGTGGCAACGCTGTCAACGACCTGCATGAGCGACTCCAGCGGCTTGGTCAGCTTGTGCTCGAGCAGCCGGTCGCGCACGCGGGCATCGATGCGTGCGCCCTTGGCGACGAGCTTGATGCCGTTGCCGGACAGGATGTCCTCGCTGGCCTGCACCTCGCTGCGCTCGGACAGCGTGACAACATGGTCCAGGTAGTGGTGATTGACTTCGACGTTGCTGGTGCTCATGCCTTGGTTCTCCCGGGTGTGCATCGCCGTCTCTGCGGACGGGCGACGGCGCACTATCGGGCGGCTGAGCGGGCCGCCGCAGGAAGAACGTCACGGTTCCTGGCGGTTACGAAATAACTTCTCTGTCCGTGGGCTTGCAGGCGCACCCGGGTGGTGCTGTCAGCTCGATCTCGCACCCAGGGGGTGCGTGAATTCACGTGGTGAGCGGCGGCGCGAGCGGCAGCAGCACCTCGAAGCAAGACCCGGCACCCGGCTCGCTGCACAGCGTGATGCGGCCGCCATGCGCCTGGACGAACTGCTGGCTGATGAACAGGCCCAGGCCCATGCCGGGCGCCTTGCTGGCATTGGGCAGGCGCTCGAACTGCTGGAAGACCTTGTGCTGGTGCTCGCGCGGAATGCCCACGCCCTGGTCGGTCACGGCCAGGCGGGCCATGCCGTCGTCGGTGAGGTCCACGTCCACCTGCACTGGCTTGCCTTCGCCGTAGCGCAGCGCGTTGC
>SEEY01000897.1 GCA_004211235.1 Rubrivivax sp. | reverse complement strand
TCGTAGGCGAGCGTGACCTCGGCGGTGCCGACGGCGTTTTCGAGGTCATGCACCGCCAGCACCAGCTCGCGCGCATAGCCGGCCACGGCCTGCTGCAGATCGGCGTCGTCGGGCCGCGCGGCCACCTGGGCGAGCAGCGGGTTGCCCGCCCACGCGGCCAGCTTGCCCAGGCGCCCTTCGCGCAGCGGCGCCAGGCGCGCCCACGCCACCGCCGGCGCCTGCTGGATGGCGCGCGAGCGCCCCTCCACGGCCATCAGGCCGCCAGCGAGCGTGATGAAGGTGGTGATGCCGCCGCCCCAGGTACCGAGCGCGGCCAGCGGGCTCTCCGGCAGCGCCGGCAGCAGCGCGCGGCCTAACGCGACGACGCCCTGCACCGCGCCGTCCTGTGCGCCCTCCGCAACGCCGCCGAGCACGCGCTGCAGCTTGGCCAGCCCGTCGTCGCTGCCGCCGGACACGCGGCTGGTGATGCGCTGCAGAACGGCAGCCGGATCGGCACCGGCGAGTTGTTCTGCCTGGTCGGCCAGCCTCAGCAGTGGCGCCACCATGGTGGAGGGGTCGAGGCCGCCGGCGACGCCGGAGAGCTGGCCGGCGATGCTGCCGCCCGCGGACTGCAGCGGCCCCGCGTCGACGCCCAGCCGCGACGTGATGGCCGAGAGGCCGCCGAGGTCGATGGCCGGCAGGCTCACGCCGACATTGAAGTGCGTGCCGATGGCGCCGACAGCGGCATCCGTGTCGGCCACACCGAGGCGGTCGCGGAGTCCTTCGACGAGGGCGCAGTCGGTCATGACGGGCTCATGGCGGGCTTATGGCGCGCTCACGGCGGCGGCGGCGAATTGAACAGGCTGGTCAGCGCGCCGAGCGCGCCCGACAGGCCGGCCGTGGCTGCGCGCACGCCGTCGAGCGCCGGCTGCACCGGCGCCACCGGGTCGCCCAGCGTCGGCACGTCGCCCAGCAGGTCGGGCAGGGACAGGCCGTCCAGGCCGAGATCGGCCAGCGCGTCGAGGTCGAGCCCGAGGTCGGCGCCGAGGTCGTCCATCGGCGCCGGCGGCTCGGGCGGCTCGACGTACTCGCGCAGCACCAGGCGGTAGCGCACGTGCTCGGCCCAGTCGTTGGACTCCAGCACCTCGCAGGCCTCGACGAGCACGCGATCCAGCTTGGTGGCGGCGACGATGTCGGCCACGAAGGCCAGCGGCTCGCCGGCGAGGTGCTTCTCGCGCACGGCGGTCAGGAAGGTGTCGCGCAGTTCGTCGCCCTGCAGGCTGCCGCGTATCTCGACCGCCAGGCTCTCGTGCCCGAGGTCCTGCTGCAGGTCGCCATCAAGGCCCGGCACGCCGATGCGTGCGAGCCGGCGGCGCTCCACCGCACGGATGGCGGTGATGCCTGCAACTTCCCAGTCGCCGATCATGGGCTTGACGATCATGGCGGGGTCTCCTCCGCGGCTCTTGTTTGGGCCGCTGCCGACGATGCCGAGCGGCCCGGCGGCCCACAACCCCTACCTTGTCGGGCTTCCTCAAGGCGTGCCTCGCGTTGACACCCGCCGGTCGCGTCGAAAGAATCCGCCGGCCCGAGACGGGCCAATGCTGGAGCGTCCATGCCCAAGAACCACCGCCTGCGGCTGGCGATTGCCTCACTTCTGGCGCTGTGCAGCGCCAT
>SEEY01000163.1 GCA_004211235.1 Rubrivivax sp. | reverse complement strand
TGGGGCGCCGCACGGCCTTGCCGTCCACCAGCCGGTGCGTGACTGGATTGAACTCACCGGGTTGCCCTTCCTTGGAACCGAACACGCCTGGCGGGATGGGCCCCTGGGCTGCATCACCGCCCTGGTCGCGGAAGATGCGGCCATAGCCCTCCTCCCAGTCGATGGCGATGGAGATGGCCTGGCGCAAGGCACGGTTGCGCTTTTGCTGCTCGAGCGTGTCGCCGCGGCCGACGACCGGGTCCAGCCAGTTGAAGCCGAGGTACCAGTTGCTGATGTCGACATTCATCGGCAGCTTGAAGCCGCGGCGCTCGAAGAAGGCTTTGACCTCGTCCGAATCGTCGCGGTCCACGGCCAGCCGTACGCCCCAGTCGGCGCGGTCCATCTCGGGCAGGTCCAGCCAGCCCTGCTTGAACAGCTCCTTGATCGGCACCTGCTCCTTGATGTTGATGGCCACGACCTTGTCGACGAAGGGCATGCGCTTGCCGCAGTCCGCCAGCAAGCCCGCCTCGGCATCGCCAGCCTCGCCGTCGCAGGGGTAGGTCTCGACGCGGTAGTTGGGATTGCGGCTCATGACGTGCCGGCGGTCCTGCACGTACTCGGTCATCATGAAGGCACCGCTGCCGACCGGCCACTGGTTCCAGCTCAGCGAGTTGGCGGCCATGCCGGGCTGGGCGTAGAAGGCGTCCACCTCCCACGGAATGGCCGCCGTGAAGTTGGTGGCCAGCCAGTACTGCCACTGCGGATAGCGGCCCTTGATGCGCACGCGCAGCAGGTGGTCATTGACGGCCACCGCACCCGCCAGCGGCCACTGGCGCAAGTCCAGGAAGGGCTTGTCCGCCAGGTTCTCGGGCAGGCCCTTGAGCTGCCTGTCGCTCTCGCGCCTGACCAGGGCCATGTAGTCCTTCAGCCCGATCACGTGCTCCGAGAACAGGCCCGAGACGGGCGCTTCCAGCCGCGGGCTGGCCTGCCGCTTGAGCGCGTAGACGAAGTCCTCCGCCACCACCTCGCGCGTGCCCAGCTGCTTGAAGTCGAAGGGGCTGCGCTTGTCCCCCAGCTCGCCGGGCTTGAGGTGGTGGTAGAGGTACTGCCCCTGCGCATCCTTCGCGAACGCCGGGTGGGGGGACCACTTCAGCCCGGGGCGGATGGGCACGTCGTAGACCGCCTCGGCCACCTGCTCGTCGGGCGCGTCGTCCGGCAGCCGCCGGCCCTGGGCGTCCAGGTAGTAAGGCTTGGCCAGCGCGGCGGCCGCGCGCGGCACCAGCGCATAGGGCCGCTTCAGGTGGTGATAGCCGTAGGGCGGCTCGCTGATCTCGAAGACATAGGTGCTCTCCGGCGCGGCATAGGACGAGGTCGGGTCCAGATAGCGCGGCGAGCGCTCGGCGAAGGCCATGTAGAGCGCGTTCTCGCGCTCGGCGCCGAGCGGATGCGGGCTGTTGTTGCAGCCGGCCAGCAGCGCCAGCGCGAAGGCGCCAAGGCTGCTGCTGATCCGACGACCGATTCCCACCAAGACGACACCCTCAAACGCGACGCCCCGGCGCAGGCCGGGGCGATGGTCGAAATGATAGTTGCCGGACCGGGCCGCACCGGGCCGCAGCCGACCGAAAGCCGCTACGGAAAACCCGGGGTGACTTCAGTGATGGTCGTGGCCGCAATCGTCGGCGCAGTCCTCACCGTGCTCATGATGCGCACCGTGCGCCAGCCGCGGGTCCGACTGCCAGCCGAGGATGGCCTCGCGGCCCTGCACATACAGCTCCACCGTGCCGCCCACCGGCAGGCAGACCTTGGTGCGCACGTGGCCGAAGGGCAGCCCGGTGAGCACCGGCGTCCTGGTGCGGCTGCGCAGCGCGGCGACGGCATCCTTCAGGCCGTAGCCAAGGTCGTTCGGCGTTTTTGCCGCGCCGCTGAAATCGCCCAGGAGCACGGCCGCCTGTGCGTCGATGACGCCGGCCTGCTGCAGCTGCAGCAGCTGGCGTTCGACGCGGTAGGGATGCTCGTTGACATCTTCCAGGAACAGGATGCCGCCCTTGACCTTGGGCCAGTGCGGCGTGCCCAGCAGCGAGCACAGCACCGTGAGGTTGCCGCCCCACAGCCGCCCGCGCGCCTCCAGGCCGTCGAAACCGCCCGCAACGTCGCGTGAACTCTCGCGAAAGCCGACGGCCTCCAGCGCGCCGCTCATCGCTTCGAGGAAGCAGTCGCGCGTGACCTCGTCGACGCCGCCCTCGGCCTCGCTGCGCCCGAAGTCGTCGCAAGCCAGCGGACCGGACCACATCGACAGGCCCTTGTGCCGCGCGATGAAGCCGTTCTGCAGCGCCGTCAGGTCGCTGTAGCCGATCCAGCGCGTGCCCTGCTCGACGCTCTTCGCGATGCGGCCCCAGTCGATCTGGTCCAGCAGCCGCGTCATGCCGTAGCCGCCGCGCGTGGCCATCGCCACCGAAGGCGCGGCGTCGGCGATGCGGTGCAAGGCCGCCAGCCGCGTGGCATCGTCACCGGCAAAGCGCTGGTGTCGGGCGAGCGCGTCGGCATCCGTGGCGACCTCGAAGCCGAGCTGCGTCAGCCGCTTTGCCGCGCGTTTCAGCGGTTCGGCCTTGGGCAATGCGCCAGCGGGAGTGAACAGGGTCAGGGAGGTCATCAGGAGTCGTCCAGTTCGGTCGCTTCGCCGGTGGGAATGAGGCCTTGCCGCTCGGCGCGCCGCGCACGGGCGGCCTCGCGGCGTTCGGCAAAGAACTCACGCAGCAACGTGGCCGAGGCGTCGGCCATCAGCCCGCGTTCGATGCGCGTGTGGTGGTTCAGCAGCGGCTCGCCGAAGAGGTCGATCACCGACCCGGCAACGCCCGTCTTGGGATCGGGCGCCGCAAAGACGACGCGCTTGAAGCGCGCATGCATTAGCGCCATCGCGCACATTGCGCAAGGCTCCAGCGTGACGAACAGCTCGCACTCCGGCAGCCGGTAGTTCTCGAGCAGCGCGGCCGCGTGGCGCAGCGCGACGATCTCGGCATGGGCCGTCGGATCGTGCGTCGTGATGGGGCGGTTGTAGCCCGTCGCGATGACCTGGCCGGCCCGCACGATGACGGCGCCGACCGGCACCTCGCCCACCAGCCAGGCGTTCTGCGCCTGGTCCAGCGCGAGCCGCATCGCGTACTCGTCGGCGGGCGTGAAGAGAGGCTCTGTCATGAAGGCCGGCAGTTTAGGCGACGCCGAACGAGAGACTCGTTCAACGCCACCCATGGCATGCTTTCGCCCATGAGCGAGTTGTCGGTCCATGCCCTCGGTGAAACGGCGCTGTGCTGCACGCTGCCGGCGCCGCTGTCGCTGGAACAGCAGCAGCGCATCTGGCAGCTCGCCGCGGGCCTGGCCGGCGTGGCGGGCGTGCAGGAGCTGATCCCCGGCATGAACAACCTGACGCTGGTGTTCGACCCGCTGCGCACCGAGCCCAACGAACTGCAGGCCGCGGCCCTCGCGCTGTGGACGAAGCCGCTGCGCCGCCGGCGGCCGGGTCGGCTCGTCCACATCCCCGTCGCCTACGACGGACCCGATCTCGGCGACGTCGCTTCGCACTGCGGCCTGACGGTCGATGAGGTCGTGCACCGCCACACGCAGCCCGAGTACGTCGTCTACTTCCTCGGCTTCCAGCCCGGCTTCGCCTATCTGGGCGGGCTCGACCCGGCCCTGCACACGCCCCGCCGCAGCGAGCCGCGGGTGCAGGTGCCGGCCGGCAGCGTCGGCATCGGCGGTGCGCAGACGGGCATCTATCCGCTGCAGACGCCGGGCGGCTGGCAGCTCATCGGCCGCACGGCCTCGCGCCTCTTCGACCCGCAAGCCGAGCCGCCGACGCTGCTGGCGCCGGGCGACCGCGTGCGTTTCCTGGCGACCGGTGGCTGAGCGAATGATCGAGATCGTCAGCGCCGGCCCGCTGGCCACGGTGCAGGACCTCGGCCGCGCCGGCTGGCGCGACCGCGGCGTCAGCCGATGCGGCGCACTCGACGAGCTCGCACTGCAGTCCGGCAACCTGCTCGTCGGCAACGCGCCCGGCACGGCGGCGCTGGAGTTCACGCTCGGCGCTGCCACGCTGCGCTTTCATGCAGACACCTGCCTCGCCATCACGGGCACGGACGCAGACGCTGACGCCAGCCTCGACGGCCGGCCGCTGCGCCCCTGGTGGCGCCAGCACGTTCGCGCCGGCCAGACGCTCAAAGTGGCCGCGCCGCGCGAACGCATGCGCAGCTATGTCGCCATTGCCGGCGGCCTCGCGCTGCCGCAGCGCCTCGGCTCGCTCAGCACGGACCTGGCCGGCGGCTTCGGCGGGCTGGACGGCCGGGCGCTGCGCAACGGTGACCGCCTGCCGCTGAACCCTGGCGCCGCCCTGCCCGGCCGCAGCGTCGGTGTGCGGCCGCCCGACTGGACGCCGGTCGTGCGCGCGCTGCCCGGCCCGGAGCATCAACACTTCACGGCGCAGGCGCGCGAGGCCTTCTGGGCCAGCGACTGGACCGTCACACCGCAGAGCAACCGCATGGGCTACCGGCTCGCCGGCCCGGCGCTGCAGCGCGAGCGCGGCGCGGAGCTGGCTTCGCATGGCGTGCTGCCCGGCGTCGTGCAGGTGCCGCCGTCGGGCCAGCCGATCGTGCTGCTGGCCGATGCGCAGACGACCGGCGGCTATCCGAAGATTGCGGTCGTGATCCGCGCCGACCTGTGGAAGCTCGGCCAGCTTCGCCTCGGCGCGCCGCTGCGCTTCGCTGCCTGCAACCTGGACGAGGCGCGCGACGCGCTGCGCAGTCAACACTTGCTGCTGGACCGGATGAGGACTGCCCTATGCATGTCGACCTGAACGCCGACCTCGGCGAGGGCGCGGCCGACGACGCCCAGCTGCTGGCCCTGGTCAGCTCCGCCAACATCGCCTGCGGCTGGCATGCCGGCGACGCACGGCTGATGCAGGCCACCGTCACCGCGGCACTGGCGCGCGGCGTGGCCATCGGCGCCCATCCGAGCTACCCCGACCGCGAGAACTTCGGCCGCAGCGACATGCAGCTGGCACCGGCCGACGTGCAGGCCGACCTGGTCTACCAGATCGGCGCCCTCGATGCGCTCGTCCGAGCGCAGGGCGGCAGGCTGCAGCACGTCAAGCCACATGGCGCTCTCTACAACCAGGCGGCGCGCGACCCGGCGCTGGCCGACGCCGTCGCCACGGCCGTGCGGGCCGTCGACCCCGGCCTGGCGCTCTACGGCCTGGCCGGCAGCGAACTGCTGCGCGCCGCGGAACGCGCCGGCCTGCGCGCCGTGGCCGAGGTGTTTGCCGACCGCGGCTACCGCGCCGACGGCAGCCTCGTGCCGCGCAGCCAGCCGGGCGCCTTCATCGACAGCACGGACGAGGCCGTGGCCCGCACGCTGCGCATGGTCCGCGAAGGCGTCGTCGTGGCCGTGAGCGGGGAAACCGTGCCGCTGAAGGCGCAGACGATCTGCCTGCATGGCGACGGGCCGCACGCCCTCGCCTTTGCGCGCGCCATCCACGCCGCGCTCATCGCAGCCGGCGTGCGCCTCGGCGCCTGACGCCGGCAGCCCGGCCAGCCTGATCGGCTCTCTCCTACAGCCGAGGCCCGCCTGCGCCGACCGGTTGGCGTTGGCACGCCCGGCACAGTGAAGGTCACCGCGGCAGCTGCCGCTCAGACGAAGGAATCGCCATGAACTGGGATCGCATTCAAGGCCAGTGGAAGCAGGTGACCGGCAAGGTTCAGGAGCAATGGGGCAAGCTGACCGATGACGACATCGACGTCGTCGCCGGCCGCCGCGACCAGCTCGCCGGCAAGATCCAGGAGCGCTACGGCGTGGCCAAGGACGAGGCCGAGCAGCAGATCTCGACCTGGGAACGCCGCGCGACGGACGACTGGTTCCATTGAGACTGACGCGCGCATGACGAAGGCCGCCCATTCAGGCGGCCTTTTTCTTGGCGCGTTCAACCTCGCAGCGGCCAATGCCCGATGACGTCGTGCCGCGTCAGGCCCTGCGGGCTCTTCACCAGCACGAACGCGCGGGCGAACCAGCCGGCCACGTCCACGGGCCATGCCGGTGCCGGGCGCTTGTCATAGCGCAGCGTCAGGTGCGGCTGGTAGCGCCGCCCTGGCTCGGGATCGGCCAGGCCGTGCGCGGCCAGGCGTTCTGACAGGGCTTCGTGCAGCTGCCGCGCCGCCTGCAGGCCCTCCCCTCCCGTCAGCACGAAGGGATGCTTGCGGGCTTGCTCGTCGCCCCAGCTCGCAAAGCTGTCGAAGCTGACGTCGAACGCAGGCTGCACCACCTCGGCCGCGGCTTCGCCGGCGCGGGCCAAGAGGGCGTCGTCCGGCTCGCCCTCGCAGTAGCCGAAGTAGTGCAGCGTGATGTGAAAGATGCGAGCCGGGCGCAACCGCGGCGCCAGACCGCGTGCCACATGCTCTGCCGCGACGACGCAGGCGATGCGCTCGGCCACCGCTTCATCGGGCCGCAGCGCGAAGAAGAGCTTGTGGCCGGTCACGTCAGTTCGTGGCTGCGGACGCGGCCTCGGCGGCGCGCCGGGCGGCATCGTCAAGGCTGTTCTGCACCTGCCGCCCCACGGCTTGTGGTTGAGACAGCGGCGCCCCGGCCGCCGATGCACCGGTGGCCGGCGGCTTGAGCACCGCCGCCTGCCGCTTGACGAGCGACAGCACGATGGCCGCGACGATGACGAGGGAGAGAATGCTGAGGGCGGCTCTCATGGCGGACCTTCGCAGTGGGCGGGCGGCCAGCATACAAGGGCGCCCAGGCCTGGCACGCTCGCAGGCCGCGACGATTCAGTCGATCTGCAAAGGCGTCGTTCGTGGCGCCGCCAGTGTCAGGCCGGCGACGATGTCCGTGCGCAGCACGATGGTCTCGGCCGTCTCGGCGGCTTCGCCCTGGCCGCCCTTGCGCCGGCCTTCGATGCGCGCCACCAGCGCCTGCAGCGCGCGCTCGCCCAGCTCGCGCAGGGGCTGGCGCACCGTGGCCAGGCGTGCAGTGCGGGCAAGCACGGTGTTGTCGAACCCGACCACGGACAGGTCGGCCGGCACCTGCAGGCCGCGGGCTCGCAGTGTGTCCACGGCGCCCAGTGCGATCGCATCGTTGGCCCCGAAGACGGCATGCGGCAAGGGCTCGCCGCGATGGCCTTGGAGCCAATCCTCCATGGCCCGGCGCCCGCCCTCGTAGCTGAACGCCGTTCGCACGACATCGTCGACACGACAGCGCACACCCGCCTCGGCGTGGGCGCGCAGATAGCCTTCGACGCGACGCTCGGCGCCCACCGAACCCACCGGGCCGCCGATGTGCAGGATGCGCCGATGGCCGAGCTGCAGCAGATGCGCCACCATCCGGCAGGCGCCGGCTTCGTCGTCGGTTTCAAGATTGACGACACCCGCCAGCTCGCAGTTCGCATGGATGGAGACGATGGGCGTGTGCGCCGGCAGCCAGGCGTCCGCAGTGGTCGTCAGCATCGGCGCCAGCATGATCAGGCCATCGATGCGACCGTCGCAGAGCAGGGGCACGCGGTGCTCGGCCTCGTGCCAGTCGTTGAGCGTGAAAACGGTGGTGGTCTGCCCGGCGGCCGTCGCCGCCTGGATGACGCCGGCAAAGATCTCCAGGAAGTAGAGATTGGGTTCCTCGCCGAGCAGCGTGCCGACCACGCCCACCGTGTTCATGCGCTGATGCGAAAGCGCACGCGCCGCCGCGGCCAAGCTGCGCTACCGCCCCAACGCGGCGGCGCGTGCGCTTTCGCATCAGCGCATGAACACGGTGGGCGTGGTCGGCACGCTGCTCGGCGAGGAACCC
>SEEY01000162.1 GCA_004211235.1 Rubrivivax sp. | reverse complement strand
GCAGAACTTCCTGCTCGACCAGGCCAGCGTGAAGCCCGGCGAGGTCTTCTACACGCTGGCCTCGCAGGTGGCGGACGACGGCTCGGTGCGCAGCGTGGCCCAGGTCGACATCGGCATCGGCAAGAAGCTGACCGGCAAGGTCGGCCTGGTGCGGCGGCCGCGCCTGGTGGGAGGTGTGGCCGCCGACCCGCTGGACTACGGCCAGTTCGGCCTGCTCGCCTACCTCGACTCGATGATCCTCAGCGGCCAGCTGGTGACGATGCGCGGCGGCAGCAACCGCGGCGCACTGGGCGAGCTGGGCCTGAAGACGCGGCTCGGCGGTTTCGCACTCGACCTGCTGCACACGCAGCGCCAGGGCAGCTTCGTGAACGACCAGTTCGCCGACGTGGCCGGTGGCGTGCGGCAGCGCGACGAGATGCACCTGCAGGGCAGCGTGCGCCTGGGCGGCCTGCCGCGCCTGCTGCTGGACTTCAACGCGCTGCGCAATGCGCTCGACGGCGGGCCCAGCAACGTCCAGCTCGGCCTGCGCACCTCGGCCATGCTGTGGGGCACGGCCCTGTCCAACAGCCTGCGCTGGCAGCGCAATGGCGACGCCACCAGCACCGACGGCGCGCTGCAGGTCAGCCGCCGCGTGGCCGACACCGGCCTGAACGCGCAGCTGAACTACCGCGTGCAGCCGGGCGCCAGCCTGCAGGCCGTGGCCATCAGTGCCGACCGCAGCCTGGCCGATGGCTACCAGCTCAACGCCGGCCTGCTGCGCAGCATGGACTCCGGCCTGACGCTGGTGTCCGCCGGCTTCAGCAAGAATCTCGGCGCCTTCGGCCTGGCGCTGAGCGCCAGCTATTCCAGCCAGCGCGAACTGGCCGTGGGCCTGCAGCTGTTCGTGGCACTCGACCGTGACCCGCGCAGCGGCCGATGGCTGGTGGAAGGCCAGCCGCTGGCCGGCACCGGCGCCGTGTCGGCACGCGCCTTCGTCGACCGCAACATGAACGGCGTGCGCGACCCCGGCGAGGAGTTCGTGCCCAACGCCGGCTTCATCCTCAACGGCGGCGGCCGACACCCGCGGCTGACCGACGCCGGCGGCGTCGCGCTGCTGAACCGGCTGACGCCCGGCCGCTACGCCGACATCGCCCTGGACCCGGCCACGCTCGAAGACCCGCAGTGGAAGCCGCTGACGGCGGGCGTGCGCGTGTTGCCACGGCCCGGGCGCGTCGAGCCGCTGGAGTTCCCGGTCATCACGACCTCGGAGGTCGAGGGCACCGTCTACCTGGTGGAGGCTGGCGGCAGGAAGCGGGGCATCGGCGATGCGCAGCTGGAACTGCTGAACGGCCAGGGCGACGTCGTCGCGAAGACCACCAGCTCGGGCGATGGCTACTACCTCTTCCACCAGGTCGCGCCGGGCGTGCTGCGCCTGCGCATCGCGCCCGAACAGGCGGCCAAGCTCAAGCTCAAGGGCTCACTCGAACGCATGCTGGACGTGCCGGCCAACGGCGACTTCCTCAGCGGCGAGAACCTGGAACTGCGGCTCTGACGACGGCCTGTCATTGCCACCGGGCACGGCGTTTGCCATCCGCGGTAGTTTTGACGGGATCCGACTTGCCAGCACCTGCACTTCACCGCCTCCTCTATGTCAGCGAAGCCCGGATCGACCCCTGCGGTCCCGAGCCCCGGGCCATCCTGGAGGTGGCGGCCCGCCGCAACGCCCAACTGGACGTGACCGGCCTGCTGTGCTTTTCCGGCGAGCATTTCGCACAGATCCTGGAAGGGTCGACCGCCGCGATAGAAACGCTGATGACGTCCATCCGCCGCGACAGCCGCCACATCCTGCTGCGCGAATGGCAGCCCCAGGCGGTGCCCGACGAGCGACGGCTCTTCCCCGCCTGGGCCATGGGCTTCTCGCACGATGAGCGGCTGGATGCGGCGATGGGCCAGCTGGCGCGGGAGCCGCATGATCTGCCGCTCGACACGGTCGCTGAATTGCTCTTCGTCGGGCTGGACCTCTACGGTGCGCAGCGGCGCCGCTGACCGCCCGCCATGCTGCCGACCCTGCCGTGCGGCATCGCCTCCGAGCCGGAAGGCTGGCTGGCCGCCCTGCCCGAGGCGGTGCTGGTCAGCCGCGACGGCAGGGTCGCCTATGCGAACGACGCGGCGCACCGCCTGTTCGCCGCGGCACCGGGTGATCGATTGCCTGGGCGGCCGCTAGTCAGCCTGCTGACTGCGGACGACGGCTCGGAGGAGGTGCGCGGCGCACGCCTGGACGGCAGCGGATTCTCGGCCTCGGTGAAGTCCGAGCCGGTAAGCCTTGCTGGCGAGCCAGCCTTCTTGCTGCTGGTGCGCGACGCGGACACCGAGCGCGCCCTGAAGCACAGGCTCGAAAGCCAGCGTGCCGAGCTGCTGGCGCTGTCGGGCCGCCTCATCCAGTTGCAGGAACACGAGCGGCGCCACATCGCCCGCGAGCTGCATGACGAGATCGGCCAGTGCCTGAGCGCCATCCGCGTGCAGTTCGCCAAGCTCAAGCGGCGAATCGCATCGGCCGACGTCCTCACGCTGATCGACAGCGCGGCCAGCATGACCGAGCGCACGCTCGGCAGCGTGCGCAGCCTGTCTTTGATGCTGCATCCGCCGCAGCTGGATACCCTCGGTCTGCCGGCCGCGCTGCGCTGGCATCTGGCAGAGCAGCAGAAGGTGCACGGCGTCGACATCGTTTTCGAGGCCGGGCCGCTCGATGAGCCCCTGCCGCCCGAACTGGCGATCGCGGCCTATCGCATCGTGCAGGAATCGCTGTCCAACAGCCTTCGCCACGCCCGCGCCCGCCACGTCACGGTCTCGCTGCACAGGCGGGACAATGCGCTCAAACTCGCCGTCAGCGATGATGGCATCGGCTTCGACGCGGAACGCATCCGTGCCAGCGTGGACACGGTGCCCACCCTGGGCCTGCTGAGCATGACCGAACGCGCCCGACTGCTGGGCGGCGAACTGAGCGTGACGTCTGCACCAGGACAGGGCACGCAAATTGCCGCACGGCTGCCCTTCCCCACACAGGCCGACCATGACGACACACCGGGTGATGCTGGCGGATGACCATTCCCTCGTCAGGGCGGGTATCCGGTCCCTCATCGAGGAACTGCCCCATCACGAAGTGGTCGCCGAGGCCGAGGACGGTGAGGAGGCCATCGAGCTGGCCGGCCAGCAACAGCCCGACCTGCTGGTGCTCGACATCAACATGCCCCGGCTCGACGGCATCCGCGCGCTGCCGCGCATCAAGGAGGCCAGCCCGGCGACGCGCGTGCTGATCGTCTCGATGTACGACAGCGCGGATTTCGTCATGCAGGCACTGCAAGCCGGGGCCGACGGCTATCTGCTCAAGGACGCAGCGGCCGTGGAACTGACGCTGGCGCTGCAAGCCCTCGAAGCCGGCCAGAGCTACCTGAGCCCGGCCGTGTCCGCCCCGGTGGTCCAACGGGCCCTGGCTGGCATGCAGACCTGCGCGACGACGCCACCGCAGCCGCCGGCCGCCAGCGCGCTGCCGCTGACGCCGCGTCAGGTGGACATCCTCCGCCGTGTCGCCGCTGGCGCCAGCATGAAGGAAATTGCCTATGAGCTGCAGTTGAGCGTGAAGACCGTGGAGGCCCACCGCGCGCAGATCATGGAACGCCTGAGCATCCGCAACCTTCCGCAGCTCGTGCTGTTCGCCGTGCGTTGCGGGCTGGTGACTGCGGACCAACCCTGATCCCTAACGCCACGGTGCGTGGCTTGTCAGGTTTTGGAGTGGGTCACCTCAGGCACTGCCTGATGGAGGCCGAAGCGCTTCTGTACGAAAAACCCGGCATCCCGGGATGCCTGCAGGAATGCGGCTCCCTGGGGGGACCCCCATCAGTCAGGAGCCCGCACGTCGGAGCTCTCCTCACGGGTGGCGGCATCGGCCTCCGGATCCATTCGCAACGAAGTCATATGAACAACCTCAAGCTTTCCTCACGCCTGGCGGTGGGCTTCGGCCTGGTGCTGGCCCTGCTGGCCATCATTGCGGCCGTCGGCATCTCGCGCATGGCCCGGCTGAACGATCAGCTGGACGACATCGTCGCAGTCAACAACGCGGAGATGCGCCTGGCCGTGGCCATGCGCCTGGCCATCAACCAGGTGGCCACCTCGACCCGCAACATCGTCCTGATCACCGACGAGGCCGCCATGAAGGTCGAAGCCGACCGCCTCCAGAAGTCGCGTGCCGACTACGACGCCGCCGAGGAAAAGCTCGGCAAGATGTTCGTCGAGTTCTCCGACACGACGGCCGAAGAAAAGGCGCTGTTCGCCCGCGTCAAGGAAGCCAAGGCGACGGCACGGCCTTCGGTGACCAAGGTCGTCGAGCTGGGCCTGCAGAACAAGGCGGAAGAAGCCACTGCCGCGCTGATGAAGGAAGCCCAGCCCATGCAGAACGCCTGGCTCAAGGTGCTCGGTGATCTGGCCGACCTGGAGGATGAACTCAACCAGAAGGCCGCGGCAGAAGCGAAGGCGGACTACGCGGTCGGCCGCAATCTCATGATCGGCGCCAGCCTCCTCGCGCTGCTCGTCGGCGTCGCGGCGGCCGTCGTGCTTACGCGCAGCATCGTCAAGCAGCTCGGCGGCGAACCGTCCTATGCCACCGAGGTGGTCAGCCGCATCGCCGGCGGCGACCTCTCGGAGCCGGTCGACGTCAAGGCCGGCGACACGTCCAGCCTGCTGGCCGCCATGCATCGCATGCAGGTGGCGCTGGTGGAGATGGTCGAGAACATCCGCAGCGGCTCGGACAGCATCGCCACGGGTTCGGGGCAGATCGCCACCGGCAACGCGGACCTGTCGCAGCGCACGGAGGAGCAGGCCAGCAATCTGCAGCAGACCGCCGCATCGATGGAGGAGCTGACGAGTACCGTGCGCAACAACGCCGACGTGGCCCGCCAGGCCACCTCGCTGGCCAGCTCGGCCAGCAGCGTGGCGGCCAAGGGCGGCGAGGTGGTGGGCAAGGTGGTGCACACGATGGAGGAGATCAGCGCCTCCAGCAAGCGCATCTCGGACATCATCGGCGTCATCGACGGCATCGCCTTCCAGACCAACATCCTGGCGCTGAACGCCGCAGTCGAGGCGGCGCGGGCCGGTGAACAGGGCCGGGGCTTCGCGGTCGTCGCCGGTGAAGTGCGGACGCTGGCCTCGCGCAGTGCCGAAGCCGCCAAGGAGATCAAGTCGCTGATCGGCGCGAGCGTCGAGAAGGTGGAGAACGGCACCGGCCTGGTGGCCGAGGCCGGCCGCACGATGGACGACATCGTCGCCCAGGTGCGCCGCGTCAATGACCTGATCGCCGAGATCAGTGCCGCCACCGTCGAGCAGACCAGCGGCATCGGCCAGATCAACGACGCCGTCACGCAGCTCGACCAGGTCACGCAGCAGAACGCCGCGCTGGTGGAGGAAAGCGCCGCCGCGGCCGACAGCCTGCGCACCCAGGCCGACCTGCTGGTCAAGGCCGTGTCGACGTTCCGGACGGCGGGCACCGCGGCCCGACCGCAGGCATCGCCGCTCGCCGCCCGGCCGGCTCTGCAGCGCAAGGCGCCGACCCGCGCGTCAGCAGCGCGCCCGGCGAAGGCGCCTGCGCTGACGGCTGGCGACGGCTGGGAAGAACTCTGATCGGCCGCACCTGCCGGGAGGCGGGTGCGGTTGTCGGCTTCAGCGCCCGCCGCTCAGCCAGAGCGCTGCGAGCGCGAAGTCCTCGGGCCAGGTCACCTTGAAGTTGGCCATGGATGCGCGCACGAGGCGCGGTGCCAGGCCGAGTGCCTCCACCGCGCTGGCTTCGTCGGTCGCGGCGGCACCCATCGCCGTCAACGCCCGTTCGACGAGGCCGAGCCGGAACATCTGCGGCGTCTGTGCGGCCCACTTGTCGCGGCGATCCACGGTCGCGGTGACGCGGCTCTCGGCATCGGCGGCCTTCAAGGTGTCGGCGATGGGCTGAGCCAGCAGGCCGCCGACGGCATCGTGTTCGCAGGCATCGATCAGCGCATCGACCCACGCCGGCCGAAGCAGGCAGCGTGCGGCGTCATGCACCAGCACCCAGTCGTCGTCCGAAGCGCCCCGGCGGCGCAACTCGGCCAGGCCGCCGAGCACGCTCTCGGCGCGGCTCGCGCCGCCGACGCGCGCGGTCCAGGCAGCGCAGTCCGGCAGCGCGGCCAGCACCGTCGATTCAAAGCGCTCATCGGCCGGCGACAGCACCACCAGCTTCTGCGCCAGGCGCGGCACGGCGGCCAGCGCGGCCAGCGTGTGGGCGAGCATCGGCTTGCCGGCGATGTCCACGTACTGCTTGGGCATGCCGGCGCCGGAACGCTCGCCGATGCCGGCGGCCGGGACGAGGGCGAAGAAGCGGGGAGTCGTCATCCCCGCCATTGTTCCAGCGACCGTCAGTGGTCGTGCCCCGGGTTCTGCCGGGCCAGACGCCGCAGCAGCCCCGGCCACGCCAGGTCGGCACCCGAGCCGCGCATGACCTTCTCGCTCTGCGCGCGGATGCCGGCCAGGATGGGCGCCGGAATGCGGATCAGCTCGGCCCCGCCGGCCTGCGCGGCGATCTGGATCTCGCAGGCCCGCTGCAGCATGAACATCTTCAGGAAGGCGTCCGCGGCGCTGCGGCCGAGCGTCAGCAGGCCATGGTTGCGCAGCATCATCAGCGAGGTGTTGCCAAGGTCGGCGACGAGGCGGGTCTTCTCGTCCGGGTTCAGCGCCACGCCCTCGTAGCCGTGATAGCTCAGCGACGCCAGCGGGAACAGGCTGTGCTGCGAGATCGGCAGCAGCCCCTCGCGCTGCGCACTCACCGCAACGCCGGCCACCGTGTGCAGGTGCATGACAAACTGCGCCTCCTCGCGCGCCTCGTGCACGGCGCTGTGGATGATGAAGCCGGCCGGGTTGACGTTGTAGTCGCTCGGCTCGACCTTCTCGCCGGCCGGGTCCACCTTCACCAGGCTGCTGGCCGTGATCTCCTCGAACATCATGCCGTAGGGGTTGATCAGGAAGTGGTGCTCCGGGCCCGGCACGCGGGCGGAGATGTGCGTGAAGATGAGGTCGTCCCAGCCGTGCAACGCGGCCAGGCGGTAGAGAGCGGCGAGGTCACAGCGGACGGCCCATTCCTCGGGGCTGATGTGATCGGGCTGGGCCATGAACGTCTCCTGGATGAACGGGGCCAGCATAGGCGCCGCGGCTCGCGCAGAATGTCGCCTTCGTAGCGTCAGACCTAGGTCGCTTCGTGACAGCCAGATCCCTATCCATTCTTGTTTTGAGCGCCGCAGCGGTGATGCCTCTTGGCGGAGCACGCGCGTCGCCAGGATTGGCCTTCATGGGGGCCCTGACGTGCGAGCCAATTCGAGTGCCCCAAAGCATCATCGAAGGATGTCTTGCTGCCAAACCGGCGCTGCGCCGCACGTATGGCACGCTGGCCGCCGACTGGCTGCGTCGAAACGAAGTAGCAGCCGCAACGCTGGAAGCCCAATGCCACGATGCGATTCCGCGGCAGACATCGGATCCGCAGGAGGTCGAACGATTCTGGATGGACGTCCGCCGGATGAACGACGAGACGATCCGCGAAAGACTGTCGGAATACGCTGCGAGCTCAAGCGGCTGCGACGACGCGCTGATGAAGATCCAGAACGGCAAAGGCGATCTGGACTGGTTTCTGCTGAAGAAGTAGCACCGGCACTGCTGCAATTCGGTCGGGGACAATCCGGCCTTCATGCTGATCCCCGACCTCCGCCAACGCCTGCGCACCCTCGGCGCCAACCCGGCCCACGAAAGCCGCGTCCAGC
>SEEY01000161.1 GCA_004211235.1 Rubrivivax sp. | reverse complement strand
CTTCTTCATCGCCTCGCCGGCACCGGCGCGCCGCTGCACCGCCTCGAT
Source organism: Rubrivivax sp. (assembly GCA_004211235.1). The sequence continues at coordinate 7,765 of SEEY01000161.1, read as the reverse complement.
GGCCACCAGGATCTGTTCGAACTGGGCCGGTTTGGCCAGGTACATGTCGCCTCCGGCCTTGACGATCTGCTTGAACGTGTCGGACGCCAGCCGCCCCGAAACGACCAGGATGCCGGCGCTGGTGCGGCGCCGCAGCACGTCGATCAGCGTGATGCCGTCCACGCTCGGCATCATCAGGTCGGCGACGTAGAACTCGAAGCCGTAAGGGTCCGCGCTCGCCAGCAGGTCCGCGCCGTCGCCGTAGCTGGAGACCCGGATGCCCTGCTCGCCCAGAAAGCGCGACAAGGTCTCCACGAAGAGGTGGTCGTCGTCGATGAGCGCCAGGGTGCTGGGAAGCATCGGTGTCTCGGCTGCGTGGAGGTTCACCGGCGGATTTCATCACGCGCCGCAGCCGATTCGACCCACGCGTCGGCGTGGAAAAGTCACGCCATTCGACACTCGCGAATAAATTTGGTCTTACATCATTTTGAATAAATCGATAGATTTGGTTATGGCGTTTTGATGGCAAGTTTTCGAGGAGATGAGAAATGAAGCGGCTGACGATTCGACAGCAATTGGTGATGGCATTCGGGGCCCTGCTGGCGCTGGTGCTGGTCGTGAGCCTGCTCGGGCTGCGCAACCTGAGCACTTCCAACGGGCGCTTTTCAGCCTACGTCGATGGCCCCGCAGAGCGCGAGACGCTTGCCGCGGACGTCCGCGCCCTCGCCAACCGCCGGGCCATCGGCGTGCGCGACATGGTGCTGGCGAGCAGCGAGACCGACCGGGAATCGGCGAAGGCCATGGCGGTCAAGGGCCATGCCGATCTCAAGGTGAAGCTCAAGGCGCTCAAGGACGACGTGGCGCAGGCGGCCGACGCCAGTGAGCGCGACCGCGCCGTCATCGGGAAGATCGACGAGATCGAGTCCCGATACGGGCCGGTCGCGGTCGCCATCGTTGAACTGGCGGCGGCCGGCAAGCGCGACGAGGCAATCCAGAAGATGAACGCTGAGTGCCGTCCGCTGCTGGCCGCCCTGCTGGCGGCCATCGGCGACTACGTCACCTTGAGCGGCGAACAGGCCAATCGCGACGTTGAGACGGCCACCACGGCCTATGCCAGCCAGCGCGCGACGATGCTGGCGATCAGCGCGGTGGCCGCGCTGGCTGCCGCCGTGCTGGGCTGGCTGATCACAAGGCGGCTGGTGACCTCGCTGGGCGCCGAACCGGCGGACCTGAGCGTCGCCGCCGAGCGTGTCGCGCAGGGTGACCTGAGCCCCGTGCCCGGCGCCGCACAGGCGCCGCAAGGCAGTGTGCTGACATCCATGGGCAGCATGCAGGAGCAGTTGGTCAACCTGATCACCCAGGTGCGCACGTCTGCCGACAGCATCGCCACAGCCAGCGCCCAGATCGCCCAGGGCAACAACGACCTGTCTGCCCGCACGGAGGAGCAGGCCTCCGCCCTGGAGCAGACCGCCGCGTCCATGGAGGAGCTGAGCTCCACCGTCAAGCAGAACGCCGAGAACGCACGCCAGGCCGACCAGCTCGCGCAGAGCGCCAGCCAGGTTGCCATCCGCGGCGGCGAAGTCGTCAGCCAGGTCGTGGAGACCATGAAGGGCATCAACGACAGCTCCCGCAAGATCTCCGACATCATCGGCGTCATCGACGGCATTGCCTTCCAGACCAACATCCTTGCGCTGAACGCGGCCGTCGAGGCGGCACGGGCGGGCGAGCAGGGGCGCGGCTTCGCCGTCGTGGCCACCGAAGTGCGCAGCCTCGCCGGGCGCTCGGCCAACGCGGCCAAGGAGATCAAGAGCCTGATCGGCGCCAGCGTCGAACGGGTGGAACAAGGCACCGCCCTGGTCGACCGCGCAGGTGCGACGATGACCGAGGTGGTGGGCTCGATCCGGCGCGTGACCGACATCATGGGCGAGATCAGCGCCGCCAGCGCCGAGCAAAGCTCGGGCGTCGGCTAGGTGGGCGAGGCGGTCATGCAGATGGACAAGGCGACGCAGCAGAATGCCGCCCTCGTCGAGGAAAGTGCCGCGGCAGCGGAAAGCATGAAGGTGCAGGCCGAGCAGTTGGTCGAGGCGGTCGCGCGGTTCAAGGTCTCGGGTGCGATCACAGCGCAGAAAGCCGCCTCGCCCACCATCCACCGCGGCAGTGCCACCAAGGCAGGCAACGTCATGCGGCCCGCCTTCGGCACCAGGCCCGCCGTGCAGAACGCCGCGGCCGCCCGGCCGGCCGCCCTCCCCAGGGCCGCCCTCGCGACCGGCACGGACAACTGGGAATCCTTCTGACCCGCTGCGGCAGGCATCACACATCGGGCGCGGCATCGACGAGCAGCTCAGTCGCAGCAATTGAGTAGAGTGCGGCAGCTTCCGACTCCACTGCCCATCCGTCAACGATGCACTATCTCCACACCATGGTCCGCGTCACCGAACTCGACGCCTCGCTCAGGTTCTATTGCGACGCCCTCGGGCTGCAGGAGGTCAAGCGCTCCGAAAGCGCCGCCGGCCGCTTCACGCTGGTCTACCTGGCCGCGCCCGGCGACGAGGACGCCCAGGTCGAGCTGACGTACAACTGGCCCGACGCCGACGGCAAGGCTGAGACCTACACGGGCGGCCGCAGCTTCGGCCACCTGGCTTACGCCGTAGACGACCTCTACGCCGCCTGCCAGAAGCTGATGGACCACGGCGTGACCATCAACCGCCCGCCGCGCGACGGCCGCATGGCCTTTGTGCGCTCGCCAGACGGCATCTCCATCGAGCTGCTGCAGCACGGCGCGGCACTCGCGCCCGCCGAACCGTGGACGTCGATGCCCAACACCGGCAGCTGGTGATTCGCGGAGCGGGCCTGTCCGCCCGGAGGGACCCAGGCCAGGGCACAGCGCCCGGCCAGGTCTGTCGAAGGTCCTGACTTCAGAGCTTGTGTGATCGATCGCCGCGCTCGAAGCCCAGCGCGTCGAAAGGCGCATTCAGCGGCGCGAAGCCGATCACCTTGAACAGCTCGCCCATCTCATGCTCGGCGAGCAGGCGGTGGGCCATCGCACGCTCACCCAGGCTGGCGTCGGCCAGCAGCTCGGCGATGCCGCAGTTCAACAGGAAGTTGGCCTGGCCGGTGTAGCCCAGCACGACGAAGCCGGCGTCCTGGCCTGCGAGCGCGATGCCGGTGAAGTTGACGTGGGCCGTGATGTCCTTGTCGCCAACGGCCACGAGCGGGTCGGCGTCGGCCAGGTGGGCCTGGTGGCACATCAGCGAGCCGCCGTGGCGCTGCGGGTGGTAGTACTCGGTTTCCGGGAAGCCGTAGTCGATGAAGAAGGCGGCGCCCTTCTTCAAGGTGCGCGCCAGCGTGCGCATGAAGGCCTCCGCCTGCGGGTGGATCTCGGTCACCGTGCCCGGCACAAAGCCCGTCTCGAGGGGCGGTCGCAGATGGCTGTCGCGGTCCTCGAAGGCGAAGCCCTCACCGGCGGACACCACACCGCGTTCCCGCCATACGCGGCCGTCGAACGCGATGAGCTGCACGGGCATCGCGTCCAGCACCTCGTTGCCAACGACGACGGCCTCGATCTCGTCGGGCAGCGCGTCCAGCCAGTCGACTCGCCCGGCCCAGTGCGACAGGCGCTCCTGCTGGCGCTCGCGCAGCTCGGCCGACAGCTCGACGATGCGGTAGCGCGCCAGGCCGGCATCGAGTGCGTCCAGCTCGGCGATCAGCTGCGCCGCCAGCGCGCCCGAGCCGGCGCCGAACTCCAGCACGTCGCGGCAGCCGCTCTGGTGCAGGGCCTGCGCCACCTGCCGTGCCAGCGCACGGCCGAACAGCGGCGACATCTCGGGCGCGGTGACGAAGTCCGAGCCCTGGGACGGCATGGTGCCGAACTTGCGCCGCCCGCCGGTGTAGTAGCCCAGCCCGGGCTCGTAGAGGGCCATGGCCATGAAGCGGTCGAACGGCAGCCAGCCGCCGGCAGCGGCGATCTCGGCGTGGATGCGGTCGGCGAGGGTCATGTCAGCAGCCGCATCTCGGGCCGAGCGCCGGGCCGCCCCAAGCCGGCCCGCTGGCAGCGGCTCGCGGGACCGACTGGGCTCGCCTGCGTCCAGCAGAGCGCGACCGGGCGAGGAGCACCATCATCGCGCCTTGGCCCAGGCCTCGAACTCCGCCGCGGGCATCGGCGAGCCCACCAGCTCGCCCTGCAGCTCCTGGCAGCCCCAGCTGGCCAGCAACTGCCACTGCGCGGCCGTGCGGACGCCCTCGGCCGTCACCGTCAGGCCCAGGCCGACGGCCATCTGCACGATGGCGCGCGTGATGGCCTGGGCTCCGACGTCGTCGGGCAGGCGGGCGGTGAAGCCCTGGTCGATCTTGAGCTTGTCCAGCGGCAGCTCGGTGAGGTGGGCCAGCGAGGTGTAGCCGGTGCCGAAGTCATCGACGGACACCGTCAGCCCCATCGCCCGCAGCTGCGCCAGCGTGGCCGGTGCGTGCTCGATGTCGTCGATCAGCATGCGCTCCGTCAGCTCCAGCTCCAGCCATTGGCCCTGCGCATCCGACTCGTCCAGCACGCGCTTGACCGTGTCGGCAAAACCGTCGAGGTTGAACTGCATGCGGGACAGGTTGACGGCGATGCGCATCGGCCCGTGGCCGGTCGTGAGGCCCTGCTCGCGCCAGCGTCGGGCGGTGGCGGCGGCTTCACGCATCACCCATTCGCCCAGCGCGAGCATCAGGCGGTGGCGCTCGGCGACGAAGATGAAGGCGTCGGGGCTGAGCAGGCCGCGCTGCGGATGGCGCCAGCGCAGCAGCGCCTCGGCGCCCGAGAGCTGGCCGGTCGTCGCCTCGACCTGGGGCTGGAAGAACAGCTCGAACTCGTTGTGCGTCAGGCCCTGGGCGAGTTCGGCTTCCAGCACGAGGTCGGCATAGGCCGTCTCGGCGAGCGCCGATTCGAAGAACTGGTAGGTCGCGCGGCCCTTGGCCTTGGCGCGGTACATGGCCGTGTCGGCATGCTGGATGAGCTCCTCCGCGACGCGCCCGTCTTCCGGGTAGACGGCCACACCGATGGACGGCGTGACGGACAGCGCGCGGCCGTCCGCCTTGACCGGCACCTCGACGACCGACAGCAGCGCCTCCAGCACGACGACGATGTCCTCCCGGCTGTCCAGCTCGTTGAGCAGCACGACGAATTCGTCACCGCCGAAACGGCCGACGATGTCGCTGCCGCGCAGCGCGCCGACGATGCGCTCGGACACCGTGGTCAGCACGCCGTCGCCTTCCAGATGACCCAGCGAATCGTTGACCCGCTTGAAGTTGTCCAGGTCGATGAACAGCAGCGCGAGCATCTCGCCCTTGCGTTCGGCGAGCTTGAGCTGAAGCGCCATGCGCTCCATGAAGGCGCCGCGGTTGAGCAGGCCCGTCAGGCCGTCATGGTGGGCCAGATGATGGATGCGGGCCTCGCTGGCGAGGCGGTCGCGGATGTCGCGCACGACGGCCATGCGCAGCCGCTCGCCGTCGCGCTCCATGGTGCGCATGATCAGCTCGACGGGAATGCGCGTGCCGTCGCGGTGCAGGATCGCCGTCTCGTAGCGCAGCTCGCGGTTGAGCCGCATCACCTCGCTGACCTTGGGCAGCTCGTCCTCGGGAACGAAGCTCAGCACATGCTTGCCGATCAGTTGCTCGAGCGGATAGCCGAGCATTTGGCACAGCGGCTGGTTCACGTCGGTCAACAGCCCTTCGCGGTGGAAGAGGATGCCCTCGACGGTGGCCTGCATGAACTTGTCCAGCCGGGCCTGCGACTCGCGCACCTGACGCTCGGCCAGGCGGTGCTTGGTGATGTCGTTGATCATCACGCAGCTGGCGACGGGCTCGCCGTGGGCATCCAGCTGCGGAATCAGGTGGACCTCGATCCAGCGCGGCGTGCCGTCCGCCTCGGGCAGCTGGCGCTCGTAGCTGACGGGGGCGCGGGTGGACAGCACCTTGTCGATGGCCGGCTGGATCAGCGCCGCCGCCTCGTGGCCGACGATGTCGGCAAAGTACTTGCCGATGATGGTCTGCTCGGTCAGCCCGAAGGCCTCGGCATAGCCGCGGTTGGCGAAGCGGCAGATCTGCGTCTCGTACTCGTAGATGGCGATCCACGCCGGGAGGTAATCGGCCAGCAGCCGGAAGCGCGCGGCCTGCTCCACCAGCGGCGAATCGTTGCGTGGAAGGGTCATGGCGCGGCCGTCTCCAGGGCGAGCCGCAAGTCGGCCCAGGCGCCGGCCTTGTCGGCGGGCGTGCGCAGCAGGTAGGCGGGCGGGTAGGTGACGACGACCGGCAGCCCGCGCCAGCGGTGCACCCGGCCGCGCAGACGGCCGAGCGGCTCGGCCAGGCCGGTGAGGCGGCGCGCGGCCTGCAGGCCCATCGCCAGCACGATGCGGGGCTGCAACAGCTCGACCTGGCGGGCCAGCACGGCCTCGCATGCGTCCAGCTCGGTCACCAGCGGCGCGCGGCCACGTGGCGGGCGGCACTTGACGATGGGCGTGACGAAAGCGGTCGGCGCGTCGCCCGTGCGGCGCAGGCCGGCGGCCAGCAGCATGCGGTCGAGCAGCCGGCCGGCGTCACCGCCGAGGGCCTCGCCGCTGCCGTCGTCGGCGTCGTCGGGCGGGTCGGTGACCACCAGCCACTGCGCCTGCTGCAGCGCGCCGTTGCCGAACACCGCGTTGCGGCGCTGCTCGCTCAGGCCACAGGCGCGGCAGGTGGCTACGGCGCCTTGCAGCGCGGGCAGGTCCAGGCTGGAGAAGCCCGAGGCCGCGGCGGGCGCGGCAGGCACGGCGGGCACCGTCGGAACGCGCATGACCGTGGCGGCCGGCGCCGCGACGGCCACGCGCGGCGGCTCGGCCTCGACGACAGCCACTTCGGCCTCGCCCTCCAGCCCGGTCTCAACGACAGCACGCGCAGGCGGCAGCCGCAACCCCATTTCGGCCAGCATGGCCCTTTGACGTTCGTCCCAGCTCATCTCTTCAATTCCATCCCCCAGGCCCACCGCACCGGCGCCCGCAAGCCGGCCGGGCTTGCGCGAGCAGTTGCGGGGCCATGCCGCGAGCATCGCTGCCCGCGCGGCAAAGCGGCCAGGCCACACCCTGGACGAGGGGCGTCATACCGACAGGCTCATGAGAATCGCATCCTCGCGCGGCCCTTGCTCCACCGGCGGGTAGTAGGCGCGGCGCCTGCCGACCTCGGCGAAGCCGTAGCGGCGGTAGAGCTCGCGTGCGCGCTGGTTGCCGACGCGAACCTCCAGCCAGAGCTGGGTCAGCCCGAGGCGCCCGCAGTCGGCCACCAGCCGGTCGAGCATCGCGCAGGCCAGCCCGCGCCCCTGCCAGGCCTGCGCGACGGTGATGTTGAGCAGGTGCAGTTCGTCCACACCCGGCATCGCCACCCAGTAGCCGAGCAGTTCGGCACGCGGGCCGCGCAGCACCTCGGCCGGGTAGCCGGCCGCCAGCGAGTCGACGAAGTTGCCATGCGTCCAGGGCACCGGGTAGGCCCCGCGCTCCACGGCCATCACCTCGGTCAGGTCGGGTATCCGCATCGCTGCAGCCTCGAAGGGCGGCAGGCTGCGCTCCAGCCGTGCGCTCACGGGTGCACCTTCGGTCCGGCGGCCCGGCCCGCCAGGCGCGGACAAGCTGGCCTGGGGCTGCACAGCGCGGCGCTCATGAAACCCTCAGCTCTCGCTCGACCGTGGTCAGCGCGACCTTGTCACGCACATAGACCGGCAGCGCCTCGGCGGCGACGGCCGTGACGCCGCCGAGGCGCTGCCGGTCTATGTGCGTGACAAGGT
>SEEY01000160.1 GCA_004211235.1 Rubrivivax sp. | reverse complement strand
CGCTCGATCAGGTCGTCGGCGTCGGCAGCAACGGCGAGTGCGTCCCCCATCGCACTGCGCAGGCCCACGGTCTTCGGCCAGGGGGCGTCGAGCGCCGCGTTGGACAGCGCATGGATGCCCGTGCCCAGTGCGAACGGCGTGGCCGTCCGGTTGCTGAGCCAGTGCCAATCGTGGCGCGCCAGGTCGGCCGTGATGAGGTTGAAGCCGTTGTAGCCGTCGGCCAGACGGTGCGCGAAGGCAGGCGCCGATTCGTCGCTGCCCAGCCAGTCCACCACGAGGGCGCCACGCGACGGCGCCTCGGCGATTTGCCGGCCGGGCTCGCGCACGTTGGTCAGCAGCGCGAGGCGCCCGGCGCGCGTCAGGCCGAACCAGGTGCCGCCGGCGCTGAGGTCACGCCCGGCAAGAACGTCGGGCCGGTCGACCCACCACGCCATCGGCGCCGCGGCGCGGGCGAAGAACTCGTCGCGGTTGGCGGCGATGACGAGCGGGAAGCGCGGGTGGGCGTTCAGGGCGAAGGCGGCGAGGCACATGGCTGGCGCCTCGGCCTCAGCATTCCACGATGTTGACGGCGAGGCCGCCGCGGGCGGTTTCCTTGTACTTGGTCATCATGTCCGCGCCGGTGTCGCGCATCGTTTTGATCACCTTGTCGAGGCTGACGAAGTGCGTGCCGTCACCGCGCAGCGCCATGCGGGCTGCGTTGATGGCCTTGACCGAGGCGATGGCGTTGCGCTCGATGCACGGGATCTGCACCAGGCCGCCCACCGGGTCGCAGGTCAGGCCGAGGTGGTGTTCCATGCCGATCTCGGCGGCGTTCTCGACCTGCTCCGGCGTGCCGCCCATGACCTGGCAGAGCGCGCCGGCCGCCATCGAGCAGGCCACGCCGACCTCGCCCTGGCAGCCGACTTCGGCGCCGCTGATGGAGGCGTTTTCCTTGTAGAGGATGCCGATGGCCGCCGCGGTCAGCAGGAAATCCATGACGCCTTTTTGCGTGCTGCCGTGGACGAAGCGCGTGTAGTAGTGCAGCACCGCCGGGATGATGCCCGCCGCGCCGTTGGTCGGCGCCGTGACGACGCGGCCGCCCGCGGCGTTCTCTTCGTTGACGGCCAGCGCGTAGAGGTTGACCCAGTCCATCACCATCAGCGGGTCGCGCAAGGCCGCCTCCGGGTTCGCCGTCAGGTCGCGATGCAACTGCGCCGCACGGCGCTTGACCTTGAAGCCGCCGGGCAGCACGCCCTCGGTCCTGCAGCCGCGCACCACGCAGGCCTGCATGACGTCCCAGATCTTCATCAGGCCGGCGTCGATCTCGGCCTCGCTGCGCCAGTGGCACTCGTTGCGGCGCATCAGCTCGGCGATGGACAGGCCGTGGCGCCGGGTCTGCACGAGCAGCTCGTCGCCGGTCTTGAAGGGGTAGGGCAGCACGGTCACGTCGGGCGCGATGACCTTTTGCTTGCTGCCGTCCGCCGCCACCTCGTCGCTGACGATGAAGCCGCCACCGACGGAGTAGTAGACGCGGTTGGCGGTTTCCTGGCCCTCGGCGTCGAAGGCGATGCAGCGCATGCCGTTGGCGTGGAAGGGCAGCGTCTCTCGCCGCTTGAAGATCAGGTCCCTGGCTTCATCGAACTTGATGCCGTGCTGGCCGACGAGGTTCAGCTCGCCGGCGCGGATGGCATCGAGCAATCGAGGAATCGCTTCGACGTCCACCGTGTCCGGCTCATGCCCGGCCAGCCCGAGCAGCACGGCCTTGTCGCTGCCGTGGCCCTTGCCCGTGGCGCCGAGAGAGCCGTAGAGGATGACCTGCACGCGGGCCACCCTGTCGAGCAGGCCCTCGTGCTGCAGCCGCAGGCCGAACAGCCGCGCGGCGCGCATCGGCCCCACGGTGTGCGAACTGCTCGGGCCGATGCCGATCTTGAAGAGGTCGAAAACGGAAACGGCCATGGCTGCCTCGATTCAGGGGAGGGCGGCTTGTGGCCGCCCGAATCTGCGGAGATCAGCAACCGGTTCTGCCGGGCTGACTGAAGGAAGCGGGCTGCTTCAGGCTTCTTCGTACTCGGAGAGCGGCACGCAGCTGCAGAACAGGTTGCGGTCGCCCCAGACGTTGTCGACGCGGCCCACAGGCGACCAGTACTTCTGCCGGCGCAGCGAAGGCAGCGGGAAGGCGGCGGCTTCGCGGCTGTAGCCGTGGCTCCACTCGGTGGCGCTGACGACCATGGCCGTGTGGGGCGCATTCACCAGCGGGTTGTCCTCGCGGCTGACCTTGCCGGCCTCGACGTCGGCGATCTCCTGGCGGATCTGGATCATCGCGTCGATGAAGCGGTCCAGCTCGGCGCGGCTCTCGCTCTCGGTCGGCTCGACCATCAGCGTGCCGGCAACCGGGAAGCTCAATGTCGGCGCGTGGAAGCCGTAGTCGATGAGGCGCTTGGCGACGTCCTCGGCGCTGATGCCGCTCGTCTCTTTGAGCGGGCGCAGGTCGAGGATGCACTCGTGCGCGACGCCGCCGCCCTTCACGCCATCGATGCCGCCGCTGAAGTGGATGTCGTAATGGTCCGACAGGCGGGCCGCGACGTAGTTGGCCGACAGGATGGCGACTTCGGTGGCCTTCTTCAGGCCCTCGGCGCCCATCATGCGGATGTACATCCACGAGATCGGCAACACGGCCGCGTTGCCCAGTGGCGCCGCGGACACGGCGCCGATGTTGCTTTCCTTGCCGAGGCCCGCCGTGCGGTGCGCGGGCAGGAAGGGCACGAGGTCTTCGACGACGCAGACCGGGCCCACGCCCGGGCCGCCGCCGCCGTGCGGGATGCAGAAGGTCTTGTGCAGGTTCAGGTGGCTCACGTCGCCGCCGAACTCGCCGGGCGCCGCCACGCCGACCAGCGCGTTCATGTTGGCGCCGTCCACGTAGACGCGGCCGCCATGGGCCTTCACCATCGCGCAGATCTCCTTCACGTGCGTGTCGAACACGCCATACGTGGAGGGGTAGGTGATCATGATCGCGGCCAGTTTGTCGGCATGCTGTTCGCACTTGGCCTGCAGGTCGACGAGGTCGATGTTGCCTTCCTTGTCGCACTTGGTGACGACGACCTGCATGCCGCACATCTGCGCGGAGGCCGGGTTGGTGCCGTGGGCGCTCTCGGGAATCAGGCAGACGGTGCGATGCGCTTCGCCGCGGGACTCATGCCAGGCCCTGATGGCCAGCAGGCCGGCGTACTCGCCCTGCGAGCCGGCATTGGGTTGCAGGCTGATGCCGACATAGCCGGTGCATTCGGAGAGCCACTGCTGCAGCAGCTGGTCCAGCTCGGTGTAGCCGGCCAGCTGGTCCTGCGGCGCGAACGGGTGGATGTTGGCGAACTCGGGCCAGGTGATCGGAATCATCTCGGCCGTGGCGTTGAGCTTCATCGTGCAGGAGCCCAGCGGGATCATGCTGCGGTCCAGCGCGAGGTCCTTGTCCGACAGGCTGCGGATGTAGCGCAGCATCTCGGTTTCGCTGTGGTGGGTGTTGAAGACCGGGTGCGTGAGGTAGGCGCTGGTCCGGCGCAGCTCGGCGGGAATCAGGTCCGGCGTGTCGGCCAGCGCGGCGACGCTGGGCAGCGCCTGGCCGTCCTCGGCGAAGACCTGCCACAGGCGCTCGATGTCCTCCCGGGTGGTGGTCTCGTCCAGCGAGATGCAGAGGTACTCGTCCCAGGCGCGGCGCAGGTTCATGCCCTGGGCGACGGCGCGCTGCAGCAGCCGGTCGGTGTCGGCACCGGTCTTGAGCGCGACCGTGTCGAAGGCACCGGCCTGCAGGTGATGGGTCTGGCTCAGGTCACGGCCCAGCTCGCGCAGGCCGGCCCAGAAGATGGCGGTGTAGCGCGCCACCCGTTCGGCGATGCGCTTCAGCCCCTGCGGGCCGTGATAGACCGCGTACATGCTGGCCACGACGGCCGGCAGCACCTGGGCCGTGCAGATGTTGGACGTGGCCTTCTCGCGGCGGATGTGCTGCTCGCGGGTCTGCAGCGCCAGGCGCATCGCGGGGTGGCCCTGGGCATCCTTGCTGACGCCCACCAGACGGCCGGGCAGCGAGCGCTTGAAGTCGTCGCGGCAGGCCAGGAAGGCCGCATGCGGGCCGCCCGCGCCCATCGGCATGCCGAAGCGCTGCGAGCTGCCGAAGACGATGTCGGCGCCCATCTCGCTGGGGCTCTTGAGCAGCGTCAGCGCGAGCAGATCGGTGGCCATGATGAAAGCGGCCTGCCTGGCGTGCGCCTGCGCGGCGGACGCGCTCCAGTCCAGCAGCCAGCCGCTGCTGCAGGGGTACTGCGCGAGCACGGCGAAATAGTCGTCGCCGGCCAGCGCGGCCTCCCAGTCGTCGGCCGAGTTGGCCACCTTGACCGTGAGGCCGAGCGGCGCGGCGCGGGTCTGCAGCACTTCCAGCGTCTGCGGATGAACGTCACCCGAGACGACGAGGGTCTGGCCCTTGGCGCGGACGCTGCGGCGGGCCAGCGTCATGGCCTCGGCGGCCGAGGTCGCCTCGTCCAGCATCGAGCCATTGGCGATGTCCATGCCGGTGAGGTCGGTCACCATCGTCTGGAAGTTGACGATGGCTTCCATGCGCCCCTGCGAGATCTCGGCCTGGTAGGGCGTGTAGGCCGTGTACCAGGCCGGGTTCTCGAGGATGTTGCGCAGGATGACGCCCGGCGTGTGCGTGCCGTGATAGCCCTGGCCGATGAAGCTCTTGTAGAGCTTGTTCTTGCTGGCGATGGCTTTCAGCTCGGCCAGCGCGCCGGCCTCGGTGATGGGCGCGGGCAGCTTCATGCCCTGCGCGCGGCGGATGGACTGGGGCACCACGGCGTCGATCAACGCGGTGCGGCTGGACACGCCGACGGCGGCGCACATCAGGGATTCATCGACGGCATCCGGCCCGATGTGGCGGGCGTGGAATTCGGAGGCGTCTTCGAGATGGGAAAGCGGCGTCGGCATGGCGGTTCTACAGCGGGTGTGTCAGAGAGTCTTGAGCAGGGCGTCGTAGGCGGTCGAGTCCATCAGGGCATCAAGTTGGCTTGGATTGCTCAGCTTGACCTTGAAGAACCAGCCGGCCTTGAGCGGGTCGGAGTTGGCCAGCGCCGGGTCGTCGCGCAGCGCTTCGTTGACCTCGGTGATCTCGCCGTCGACGGGCATGTAGACGTCGGCCGCGGCCTTCACGGACTCGACGACGCCGGCCACTTCCTTCTCGGCGAAGGTCTTGCCCACCTCGGGCAGGTCGACGAAGACGACGTCGCCGAGCGCGTCCTGCGCGTGCACGGTGATGCCCACGGTGGCGGTGCCGTCGCCGTGGACTTCAAGCCATTCGTGGTCGGGGGTGTACTTGATGCTCATCGTTGAAGGCTCCGTGGATTAGCCGCGGTAGTAGCGGTTGGGGGTGAAGGGGGTAGGGGAGACGACCATCGGCGTGCGCCTGTCGCGCACGATGGCGAAGACCTCGGTGCCGACGGCGGCATGCGACGTGCCGACGTAGGCGAGGGCGACCGGCTGGTTGACCGTGGGGCCGAGCGTGCCGCTGGTGACGACGCCGATCTCGGTGCCGTCGGCGGTGACGATCCTGGCGCCTTCACGCACGGGCATGCGTTCCTTGCCGACCAGGCCGACGCGCTTGCGCGCGGCGCCGTTGGCGAGCTGCCCGTCGATGACGGCCGCGCCCGGGTAGCCACCGGCGCGGGCACCACCGGCGCGGCGCACCTTCTGGATGGCCCAGGTGATGGACGCCTCGACCGGCGTGGTCGTTTCATCGATGTCGTGGCCGTACAGGCACAGGCCGGCTTCCAGGCGCAACGAGTCGCGCGCGCCCAAGCCGATGGGCTTGACCTCGGCATGGCTCAGCAGCTTGCGCGCCAGCGCCACGGCGTCGTCCTCGTGCACGGAAATCTCGAAGCCATCATCGCCGGTGTAGCCGGAACGGGTCAGGAAGGTGGCTATGCCGTCGAGCGCGAAGAAGCCACCGGTCATGAAGGTGAGCTTCGCGACCTCGGGGTTCAGGCGCGACAGCACGTCCACCGCCTGCGGGCCCTGCAGCGCCAGCAGCGCACGCTCGGGCACGGGGATGACGGTGCAGCGCCCGCCGATGTGCTTTTGCAGATGGGCGATGTCCTGGTCCTTGCAGCCGGCGTTGACCACGACAAACAGGTCGTCGGGCCGCCGGCACACCATCAGGTCGTCCAGCAGGCCGCCCTGCTCGTTCGTGAACAACGCGTAGCGCTGCTTGAAGACGCCGAGGTCGACGATGTCGACCGGCACCAGCGTCTCCAGCGCTGCAGCAGCGTCAGGGCCGACGAGGCGCACCTGGCCCATGTGCGACACATCGAACAGCCCGGCCGCGGCACGGGTGTGCTTGTGCTCGGCCATCACGCCGCTCGGGTATTGCACCGGCATGTCGTAGCCGGCGAAAGGCACCATCTTGGCGCCGAGTTCGACGTGGAGGGCGTGTAGAGGGGTTTGCAGCAAAGAGGACATCAAGAGCTCCGACGGAATTCGGGTTTGGATGTCCTCGCTGTCCGGGGTACCTGAGAGATTGACCCCGGCGAATCGCCGCGGGCTTGCCCCTTCGGTGGACCAACTCAGGGGTTGGCCTCTCTCCAGTGAGGAACGCCGCCAGTGTCTGCCACCGATGACGTTTTGTCAGTCCTTTTGCCTGAGCGTTCGAGCCCCGATTTCACTGCGGGCCCTGCGCCTTCGGCGGCCCCCACGTTCACCGGGGCGCTCTCCTGACAGAGCCAGCATTCTAGCCAGCTCGGGTATGACCTCAGCCGAAGATCCACCACAGGAACAGGCCACCGAAGATCAGCCACTGCAGCGCGTAGTAGGCAAAGCGGCTGCGCGCCTTGATGCGCTTGCCGAACAGCCGCACCTGCTGCACGTAGGCGAACAGCTTGTTGATGCCGCCGGTGCGGTCGGTGTCGGAATTGGGCGCGGAGGCGGCGCGGATCAGCGTGCCGCTGATGAAGCGGTTGAACCAGCGCGCCACGGGCGTGTTCAGCGGCCGTTCGACGTCGCAGAACAGGATGATGCGCATCTGGTCCGACTGGTTCTCGGCGTAGTGCAGATAGGTCTCGTCAAAGATCACGCCTTCACCGTCGCGCCAGAAGTAGCGCTCGCCGTCGACCGAGATGTAGCAGCTCTCCGCGTTCGGCGTCACGAGGCCGAGGTGATAGCGCAGCGAGCCGGCGAACGGGTCCCGGTGCGTGACAAGCCGCCCGCCGGGGGGCAGCGCCGCGAACATCGCGGCCTTGACGGACGGGATGCGCTGCAGGAGCCCCGTCGTCACCGGGCACAGTTCGCGCGCCGACGCATGGGCCTCGTCGTACCACTTCAGGTGAAAGCGCGTCCAGCCCGTCTTGAAGAAGCTGTTGAAGCCCGCGTCGTTGTACTTGTCGGACTTCTTGATCTCGCCCGCGTCGGCCAGCTTGTAGGCCTCGGCCCGGATGTCCTGCCAATGGTCCTGCAGCAGTTGCAGTTCCTTGAACTCGCTGACGGGCAGGTAGGGCCGCGCCGGCAGCCTGGAGAACAGGTACATCAGGCAGTTGATAGGCGCCATGAAGGTCGAGTGATCCGTCAGCTGGCGGAAGAACTTCAGGCGCACGCGGCCGCGCAGGTGCACGTAGAGCGTGCTGACGATGAAGATCGCGACGACGGCGAGCTTGACGTAGGGGATGTCGTGGGTCATTTGGCGTAGAAGTCGGCCTCGCCGGGCGGACGCGACTTGAAGCGCTTGTGCAGCCAGAAATACTGGTGCAATTGTCGACGCACCTGGGCTTCGATGACGGCATTCATCCGCGTCGCGTCGGCCACGATGTCATCGGTCGGAAAGTTGTC
>SEEY01000159.1 GCA_004211235.1 Rubrivivax sp. | reverse complement strand
CATGGCACGCAGGGGACCCGCAGCGCAGCGGAGGGCGACGGAGCGGGGGCGACTTTTTGCCTTCTTTTTGGTCGCTCAAAAAGAAGGTCGCCCGCCGGGGCGAACTCCCGGCTGGGCCTGGCCGCAAAGGCCAAGCGACGAAGAAGCGACCCAACCATCACTTCAACACCACCCGCGGGTCCGCGAGCTTGTAGAGCACGTCCACGAGCAGGTTCACCGTCATCGTCAGCGCCGCCAGATAGATCGCGAAGGCCTGGATGACGGGGTAGTCGCCCCGGTTGACGGCCAGCAGCAGCTCGCGGCCCAGCCCCGGGATCGAGAAGAACACCTCGATCAGGAACGACCCCACCAGCACGCCCGGCACCAGCACCGAAACATTGGTGAGGATGGGGATCAGCACGTTGCGCAGCACGTGCTTGAGCAGCACGGTGCGCTCGGTCATGCCCTTGGCGCGTGCGGTGCGCACGTAGTCATGGCCCAGCTCGTCGAGGAAGAAGCTGCGGTAGAGGCGGATCTGCGGCGCCAGCGCCACGGCGACGGCGATGAGCACGGGCAGCGGCGCATAGGTGGTCAGGTTGGTCCAGGTGCTGGCCGTCCAGCCCTGCACCGGGAACCAGCCGAGACGGAAGGCGAAGAAGTACTGGGCCAGGATCACGTAGACCAGCAGCGAGACCGACACCGCCACCGTCGTGCAGATCATCACCGCGCGGTCGGTCAGGCTGCCGCGCACGGTGGCCACGGCCAGCGCGAACGGAATGGCCAGCAGCACCTCCAGCGCCAGGATGGGCAGCGTGATCGTCAGCGTGGCCGGCAGCCGCGTGGCGAAGAGGTTGGACACCGCTTCGTTGGTCGCCCAGCTCTTGCCCCAGTCGAAGGTGACGATCTGCTGGATGAAAATCAGCAGCTGCTGCCACACCGGCTTGTTCAGGCCGAGCTGCTCGCGGATGGACTCGATCTGCTCCGGGCTGGCATTGAGACCGCCGAGGATGATGGCCGGGTCGCTGCCGAAGTACTTGAACAGGAAGAACACCAGCAGCACGACGCCGAGCAGCGTCGGGATCATCTGCCACAGGCGTCGAACGAGATAGGCCGCCATCGGGGCTCCAAAAACTACGAACCCCGCAGCGGCGCGGGGTTACACCAGAGGAACGGCCCGCAGTCTATGCGAGCGCCACAACGATTCACGTTGACGCTTTCACTAGACTGCGCGTGATGAAGCGACATTCCCTGCCGATCCTGCTGCTCCTGGCCTGCCTGCTGACCACCGCGCAGGCGCAGGAGAAGGTGCTGCGCTATGCCTTCAAGGTGGCCGAGACCGGGTTCGACCCGGCCCAGATCAGCGACAAATACTCCAAGGACATCGCCGGCGGCATCTTCGACGCGCCGCTGGAATACGACTTCGGCGCCCGCCCCTTCAGGCTGCGGCCAGCCACGCTGGCCGAGATGCCCGAGATCAGCGCCGACTTCAAGACCATCACGATGCGGGTCCAGCCCGGCATCTTCTTTTCCGACGACCCGGCCTTCAACGGAAAAAAGCGCGAGCTGACGGCGGCCGACTACGTCTACAGCATCAAGCGCCACTACGACCCGCGCTGGAAGAGCAACAACCTCTACCTGCTGGAGAACGCCAAGATCCTCGGCCTGTCGGAGCTGCGCCGGGAACTGATGGCGGCTAAGAAGCCCTTCGACTACGACCGCGAGGTGGACGGCCTGAAGGTGCTGGACCGCTACACCTTCCAGCTGCGGCTCGGCCTCGGCGACCCGCGCTTCGTCTACCAGTTCGCCGACGGCGGCTTCCTCGGCGCCGTCGCGCGGGAAGTGGTCGAGTTCTATGGCGACAAGGTCACCGAGCATCCGGTCGGCACCAACGCCTTCCGGCTGGCCGAATGGCGGCGCAGTTCGCGCGTCGTGCTCGAAAAGAACCCCAACTACCGCGACCGACGCTATGCCGAAACCGCGCCGCCCGACGCCAGCGACAGGCTTAAGGCCGAGGTGGCCGCGCTGCAGGGCCGCAAGCTGCCGCTGGTGGACCGCGTCGTCATCGACATCATCGAGGAGAGCCAGCCGCGCTGGCTGTCCTTCCTGCGCGGCGAGGCGGATGTCATCGAGGAGGTGCCCATCGACTTCGCCAGCATAGCCATGCCGGGCAACCGCCTCGCGCCCAACCTGGCCAAGCGCGGCATCACGATGACGCGCTACCCGCGGGCCGACGTGTCCTTCAGCTACTACAACATGGCGGACCCGGTCGTCGGCGGCTACACGCCCGAGCGCATCGCGCTGCGCCGCGCCATCAATCTGAGCATCGACGTGGACAAGGAGATCCGTCTCGTGCGCCGCGGCCAGGCCGTGAAGAGCCAGGGGCCGATTCCGGCCGTCGCCTTCGGCCACAACCCGGCCTTCAAGTCGGAGATGGGCGAGCACAGCCTGGCCAAGGCCAAGGCGCTGCTCGACATGTACGGCTACATCGACCGCGACGGCGACGGCTGGCGCGAGCAACCCGACGGCCAGCCGCTGAACATCGACACGGCGGCGCTGGGCGTGCGCTTCACGTTCAAGATCGGCAAGTTCCCCGAGCAGCTGAAGGCGGCCAACGCCGGCAAGATGCAGATGTGGAACGTCGGCTGGGTCGGCACCACGCCGGACGGCGACACCTTCCTGGCCTTAGGCTCCGGCAAGGCCAAGGGCCATGCCAACAAGCCGCGCTTCGAGCTGGCCGCCTTCGATGCGGTCTATGAAAAGCAGAAGGCCCTGCCCGACGGCCCGGAGCGCCTGGCGCTGATGACCGAAGCCCAGCGCCTGCTCGTCGCCTATGCACCCTACAAGTTCCACGTTCACCGCCTCTACACGGACATGGCTCAGCCCTGGGTGCGAGGCTACAGCCGGCACCTGTTGGTGCGCGACTTCTGGAAGTACGTCGACATCGACACCGCAGCGCTGCCGCAAGCGAAATAGCGCCAACCCGAGCCCGTGATGAAACGCCTTCTTGCCGCGCTGGCCGCCTGCCTGTCGCTCTCCGCCCATCCCGCGGACACCGCCAGCGCGGCCGAGCCCGTCAAGACGCTTCGTTATGCCTTTCGCGTTGCCGAGACGGGCTTCGACCCGCCGCGTCTGTCCGACATCTACTCGCGCACGGTGACGGCCCACATCTTCGAGAGCCTCTACACCTACGACCCGCTGGCCCGGCCGACCCGGCTGATGCCGCTCATCGCGGCCGGCGAGCCGGAGGTCAGCGCGGACTACAAGACCTTCCGGGTCAGGCTGCGTCCCGGCGTCTTCTTCGCCGACGACCCGGCCTTCAAGGGCCGCAAGCGCGAGGTCACGGCCGAAGATTTCGTCTACAGCATCAAGCGCTACGCCGACCCGGCCACCAAGGCCCAGGCCTGGTCCAGCTACGAGGACCAGGGCATCGTCGGGCTGGCGGAGCTGCGCGCGCAGGTGCTGAAATCCCGCAAGCCCTTTCCCTACGACGCCGAGCTCGAAGGCCTCAAGGCGCTGGACCGCTACACGCTGCAGATCCGTACCCACGAGGCGCGGCCGCGCCTGGTCGAGTCCATCCTGACCGGCAACGACCTCTATGGCGCCGTGGCCCGCGAGGTCGTGGACTTCTACGGCGACACCATCATGGAGCACCCGGTCGGCACCGGCCCCTTCATGCTGAAGGAATGGCGGCGCAGCTCGCAGATGGTGTTCGAGCGCAACCCGGGCTATCGCGAGCGCCACTACGAGGCACAGCCCACACCGGGCGACACCGAGGCCGAGGCCGTCTATGCCCGCTTCAAGGGCCGCCGCCTGCCGATGGTGGACCGTGTCGTCATCGACGTCATCGCCGAGAACCAGCCACGCTGGCTGGCCTTCCTGAACAACGAGCACGATTTCATCGAGCGGGTGCCCGAGGACTTCATCACCCAGGCCGCGCCGGGCCGCAAGCTCGCACCCGGCCTCGCCAGGCGCGGCATGCAGGCGCTCTTCACGGTGGCGCCGGACATGACGCTGACCTGCTTCAACATGGAGGACCCGGTCGTCGGCGGCCTGTCGCCCGACAAGGTGGCGCTGCGTCGTGCCCTGTCCCTGGCTTATGACGTGAACAAGGAGATCCGCAGTGCGCTCCGAGGCCAGGGCACGCCGGCGCAGGCGCCCATCGTGCCGCACACGAGCGGCTTCGACCCCGCCCTCAAGACCGAGATGAGCGACTACGACCCGGCCCGCGCCCGCGCCCTGCTCGACATGTACGGCTATGTCGACCGCGATGGCGACGGCTGGCGCGAGATGCCCGATGGCAGCCCGCTCGTCATCACCCGGCTGACCGAAGCGAACTCCGTGCGGCGCGCCATCGACGAACTCTGGGAGACCGCCTTGCGCGCCGTCGGGATCAGGCTGCAGATCAAGATCCAGCAATGGCCGGAGAACCTGAAGGCCGCGCAGGCCGGCAACTACCAGATGTGGGGCGTCGCCTCGTCGGCCGCTTCGTCGGACGGCCAGGAGGCGCTGCAGCGCCTGTACGGCCCGTACGCCGGCACGCAGAACCTGCCGCGCTTCAAGGACGCCCGCTTCGACGCGATCTACATCCGCATGCAGGCCCTGCCCGACGGCCCCGAACGCGAAGCGCTGTTCAAGGAGGCCAAGCGCCTGGCGGCGGCCTACCTGCCCTACAAGGTTCACGTGCACCGCATCGTCACCGACATCGAACAACCCTGGATGAGCGGCTACCGCCGGCCGCTGTTCTGGCAGGACTTCTGGCAGTTCGTCGACATCGATCCGGCCAGACAACCTGTCCGCCAATAGCGAAGGCGCATCCCGACGAATCGACCGACTGTCGCAAGCAGCTCGCAGGCACGCGGCCTGCCGCTAGGCTTCGCAACATCAAGACCCGAAAGGAACCTCAAATGAACAGCGCCGACGAACTCAACAAACTGGCCGACCTGCATGCCCGCGGCGTGCTCAGCGACGAGGAATTCGCCAAGGCCAAGGCCCGCGTGCTGGGCGCTCAACCGGCCCCCGGCTACGGTGGCGCCACCGGCAGCGCCAATCTCGGCGCCGTCAACGGCCTGCGCCGTGCCCGCATCGACCGCTGGATCGGCGGCGTGTGCGGCGGCATCGCCCGCGCGACCGGCCTGGATTCCTGGATCTGGCGCCTGATCTTCGTCGTGCTCTTCCTGGCGTTCGGCAGCGGCATCCTGCTCTACATCCTGCTGTGGATCTTCGTCCCCGAGGAATAAGCCCAGCCGCTGCGGCCTGACGGCAGTCGCTGGAGGGGTCGGCCCCCAGGGGCCTCCGTGGTCTGGGTCGGTATGCTGCGCCGACAACACGGAGACAGCCCATGAAGCAGCTCGCCGGCCTGGACGCCAGCTTCCTCTACCTGGAAACGCCGCAGATGCCGATGCATGTCGGCGCGCTGCATCTGCTGGAACTGCCGGCCGACTACGCGGGTGACTACCTCGAGGACCTGCGCGAGCACATGCGGCTTCGGCTGCCGCTGCTGCCGGCCTTGAGGCGCCGGCTGCTGACGATGCCGCTGGGCCTGTCGAACCCCGGCTGGGTGGACGCCGACCCCGACCTCGAAGCCCACATCGTCGAGATCAAGCTGCCCCGGGGCAGCGGCATGGCGGCGCTGGAAGCGCAGGTCGGCCAGCGCCACCCGGTGCTGCTGGACCGGGCTCGTCCGCTGTGGAAGTTCCATGTGTTCACCGGCCTGGAGCCGGGCCCCGATGGCGAGCAGCGCGTCGCCCTCTACACGCAGCTGCACCACGCAGCGGTCGACGGCCAGGCCGCCGTCGCGCTCGCCCAGGTCATCCTCGATCTCAGCCCCGAGCCGCGCCCCGTCGAAGTCACGCCCGCCCGCGGCAAACTGCGCGGCCACATCGGCGCAGCCGGCATGCTGCGCGCGGCCGTCTCGCAGCAGTGGCAGCAGACCGTCAAGCTGGCCCGATCGCTGCCAGGCGCGGCCGGCATCCTCGGCAACATGGCCGCAGGCTACGTCAGCGGCGCGGCGGCGGGATCGCCGGTCGACAAGCTGCGCACGCTGCTCGCCGCGGTGTCCGCCACCGCAGTACAGACCAATGCCGTCGTGCGTGGCAGGACGGCGGTCTCCAGCCTCGGCCCGGCACCGCGCACCCGCTTCAACGTCAGCCTGTCTGACACCCGCTCCTTCGCCGGCGTCTCCCTGCCGCTGGCCGAGCTCAACCGCACCCGCAAGCGCCACGGCGCCAGCGTCAACGACGCGGTGCTGTTCGTCATCGGCGGCGCGCTGCGGCGCTTCCTGATCAAGCATGGCCCGCTGCCGCGCAAGAGCCTGATCGCCGCCGTGCCCGTGTCCACCCGCCTCGCGGGCGACACGACCTCCAACACGCAGGCGACGATGACGCTGATGAGCCTGGGCACGCACATCGCCGACCCGGCCGCGCGCCTGGCCCACGTCATCGCCTCCAGCCAGGCGATGAAGGCGCAGATGAGTCAACTCAAGAGCCTGATGCCGACCGACTTTCCCAGCCTGGGCCTGCCCTGGCTGATGCACGCGGGCGCCCTGCTCTACGGCCGCGCGAAGGTGGCCGAGAAGCTGCCCGTCGTGGCCAACCTCGTCATCTCCAACGTGCCGGGGCCGCAGATGCCGCTCTACCTCGCCGGCGCGCGCATGCTGACCAACTATCCGACGTCCATCGCCGTGCACGGCCTGGCGCTGAACGTGACGGTGCAGACCTACGACCAGTCGCTGGACATCGGCCTGATGGCCTGCGGCGAGGCGCTGCCGGAGACGGGCGAACTCGCGGCCTACGTGGACGCGGCCTTCCTGGAGTTCCAGGCCCTGCGGGTGGCGGAGGCAGCGCCCGAGCCCGCCGCCCCGGTGAAGAAGCGCGCCCCGGCGAAGAAGAAAGTCGTCGCCAAGGCGACAGCCCGGCCCCGGGCAAGCACGCCCCGGAAGAAGGCCGCAGCTGCCTAACAATCGCCGGGCTTTGCCGCTCCCGCTTCCTGCATGCCTGCTCCTCGTTCGCCGCGCACTTCGCGCACTTCGCGCACTTCGCGCACTTCGCGCACACCGCGCCCTGCCGCCAAGGCCGCTCCCACCCACACAGACGCGGCCGAGCTGCGCGCGCCCAACGCCTGGCTGCTGATGCTGGAAGGCCGCGCGCCCTGGGAGTACGCCGCCCTGCTCGCGGCGCTGCCGTGGATGAAGAAGCTGCAGAAGTTTCCGACCGGCGATGGCCATCCGGTCCTCGTCTTCCCCGGCCTGGGCGCGCATGACCTCACCACAGCGCCGCTGCGCACGCTGCTCGACTCGCTCGGCTATTCGACACAGCCCTGGGGCCAGGGCTTCAACTTCGGCCCGCGTGCCGGCGTGCTGGAGCGCTGCGAGGCCGATCTGGTTGACTTGCACCGCCGCCACGGCCGCAAGGTCAGCCTGATCGGCTGGAGCCTGGGCGGCATCTATGCCCGCGAGCTGGCCAAGCTGCGGCCCGAACTGGCCCGCTGCGTCGTCACGCTGGGCACGCCGTTCACCGGCCACCCGCGCGCCACCAATGCGTGGCGCTTCTTCGAGATGGTCAGCGGCCAGACGGTGGCCAATGACCACGACCTGCTGGCGCAGATCCGCCAGGCGCCGCCGGTGCCGACGACGTCGATCTATTCGAAGAGCGACGGCGTCGTCGCCTGGCGATGCAGTGTCAACGAGCCGTCACCGCTGGCCGAGAACATCGAGGTGCAGGCCAGCCACATCGGCCTGGGCGTGAACCCGGTCGCGCTCTACGCGCTGGCCGACCGGCTGGCGCAGCCGGAAGGGGCGTGGCAGCCGTTTGAACCGAAGGGCGCGCGGCGCTGGTTCTACCGGACGTGACAGGCCGGGCACGTGGCCGAAGCAGGCCATCGACGCCCGTTGGCGCAGGATTTGCGTGGCCTTCCCCACCCCTTTGACGACTGAACGATGCCCTGGACCTTTGCCCACCCGGCAGCCATCCTGCCGCTGCGGCAGCTCTGCCCCCGCTGGCTCTCCCTGCCCGCGCTGATCCTCGGCGCCATGGCGCCCGACCTCAGCTACTACGTCGGCATGCATGGCAAGTGGCGCGGTTTCTGCCACACGCCCGAGGGCATCCTCGTGGCCTGCCTGCCGGTCTGCCTGCTGCTGCTGGCGCTGGCGCTGCGTTTTGCGGTGCCGCTGACCATGCTGCTGGCCGAGCCGCACCGCAGCCTCGTGCGCGCCCAGCTCCGGCCCTCGCCTCATGCGGTCTGGCGAGCCGTGGCGGTGGCCGCGCTGTCGGTGCTGATCGGCGCGACGACACATGTGCTCTGGGACTCGTTCACCCACCAGGGCCTGTGGGGCGCCGAGCTGTTGCCCGAGCTGGAAGAACCGCTGCTGGAGGCCATGGACCGGCAGTTCCACGTCACCAACGTGCTGCAGCACCTGAGCACCGCCCTCGGCGTCGTGGCGCTGGCGGTCGCCTACCGGCGCAGCCTGCACGCCTGGCCACCGGCATCGCCTTCACCGCCTTCGCCGCTGGACGCGCCGCGCAGGCGGCTGCTGCTCGCCTGCCTGGCCGCGGCCATCGCGGTGGGCGCGTCCTGCGCCTACACCCTCACGCCTGCCAGCTTGCCCGCCTACAGCTCGCACCTGCTCGTGCGCTCGGTCGTCTGGAGCACCAGCTGCTTCGCGCTGCTCTACGTGCTTGGCAGCGTCGCCTGGTGGCGCCGTCTCGGCGATGTCTGAGCTTTGAACCCGGATCCACCTCGCCGCGCTTCTCGCGGTAAGGTATCGCCCTCAACCCGGACCTCCCCCATGCAACACCACACCCTCGCCACCGAAGACAAAGACAAGGCCGCCAAGAAGGAGGCGCCCGAGAAGCAGGAAGAGCAGCTGCTCTTCAAGGGCCGCTACGTGATGATCTTCGGCGAGATCGACGACAAGATCGCCCACGCCACCTGCCGCCGCCTGCTGGCCCTGAGCCAGGAGTCCGACGCGCCGATCACGCTGGTGCTGTCCTCGCCCGGCGGCCACGTGGAGAGCGGCGATGCCATCCACGACATGATCCGCTTCGTGCGCGCGCCGGTCACCATCGTCGGCACCGGCTGGGTGGCCAGCGCCGGCACGCACATCTACCTGGCCGTGCCCAAGGAGCGCCGCGTCGCGCTGCCCAACACGCGCTTCATGATCCACCAGCCCGCGGGCGGCGCCGGCGGTCAGGCCAGCGACATCGCCATCCAGGCCAAGGAGATCATCCGCGCCCGCGAGCGCATCGCCGGCGTCATCGCCCGCGAGACCGGTCAGCCGCTGGAGCGCGTGCGCATCGACATCGAACGCGACTTCTGGATGAGCACCGACGAAGCCATCGCCTACGGCCTGGTGTCGCGCGTGGTCGAGCGCCAGGTGGATTTGGGCTGATGACGCACGGCTGATGCAGCTCAGCGCCAACGGCGTCCGCATCGAGGTCGACATCCGCGGCCCCGCCGATGGCGAGCCGCTGCTGATGATCATGGGCCTGGGCATGCAGCTCGTGGCCTGGCCGGAGGGGCTGGTCGACGAGCTGGTGCAGCGCGGCTTTCGCGTCATCCGCTTCGACAACCGCGACGTCGGCCTGAGCGAGTCCTTTGACCAGCTCGGCCTTCCCAACATCCCGATGGCTGCGCTGATGCACACGCTGCATCTGCCGGTGAAGGCGCCCTACCAGCTCGCCGACCTGGCCCGCGACGCCGTCGGCGTGCTGGATGCGCTGGGCATCGCCCGCGCCCATGTCTGCGGTGCGTCGATGGGCGGCATGGTGGCGCAGCACCTCGGCTTTGCCCATGCGGAGCGGCTCAGAAGCCTGACGCTGATGATGACCAGCAGCGGCTCGCGCAGCCTGCCGCGCGAGAGCTTCAAGGTGCGCCGTGTGCTGATGTCGCGCCCCAGGCGCGGCGCCACGCCTGCACAGAAGCTCGAGAACATCCTCGACCACTTCGCCGCCGTCTACGGCGTCATCGGCAGCCCTGGCTATCCGCCCCAGCCGGGCCAGCTGCGCGAGCGCATCGCCGAGGGCGTGCGGCGCGCCTACCGCCCGCAGGCCGTGGCCCGCCAGATGGTGGCGATTGCCGCCGACAACCATCGCGCCGAACGGCTGGATCGCATCACCACGCCCACCCTCGTCCTTCATGGCCAGGATGACGCGCTGATCCCGGTGGCCGCAGGGCACGACCTGGCAAAGCGCATCCCCGGCGCGCGGCTGGAGATCATTCCGGGCTGGGGCCACGACCTGCCCGAGCCGCTATGGCCGCGCCTGGCTGCCGCGATCGCAAGCATCGCCGGCCTGGGCTGATCGCCGTCACAGCGGCAGGCGCGCAAGCGCCGATGCGGCGCCGCCTTCAGGGCCGGCCGCGCGCCTCGGCCTTGATCTCGACGGCGGAG
>SEEY01000896.1 GCA_004211235.1 Rubrivivax sp. | reverse complement strand
GGTCGGCACCTCAGCCCGCCGCCTCCCGGGCTGAGGTGCCGACCTGCTCGGCCGCCTTGCCAGCGCCCGTCCTGGCCGTGACCCAGGCCTTCGTGATGGGGCCGTCCGGCTCCAGCAGCAGCGCCGCCTGGGTGGCCGCCAGCGCGGCCTCCTCGGCCTCGGTCAGCGGCCCGCCGGCCTCCAGCAGCCGGCGCAGGAACTCGCCGAGGTCGGTGGCAATGGCCTTGTGGTTGCAGTCCGGGTTGGCATGCAGGAAGGCCGACAGCTCGGCCGCCATCTCTTCGACCGAGCCTTGCATCACGCCCGGCTCGATCTGCGCGATGGCCTGCGTGACGAAGCCGTCGTCCAGGCCCCAGTCGTCCACGAGGTGCTGCACGAGGGCCTGCCGTTCGGCGGGCTCGATGGCGCCGTCCACCGCCGCCAGCCGCAGCGCCAGCGGCGCGATGAGGTCGAACAGGGCCAGACCGAGCGTGTCCAGCGGCGTGTTCAGGAACTTGGGGATCTCGATGATGCGCGAGCCCTTGGTGTCGCCCAGCCAGCGATAGAGGCCGTAGCAGGCGCCGCCCGACGCCACTGCCGCCAGCGCCACCCAGCCAATCGGCGTGGTGGCGGCACCGATGCCCAGCACGCCCGACTTCACCAGGGCAGCACCCGCGCCGGCCGAGCCCAGCACGTCCCAGACTTCGCGGGTCTTGTTGATCATCCGCAGGGAGGCGTAGGCGTTCTCGCCGATGGCCAGCCTGGCCTTGAAGCGCAGCGGTTCGGCGACGACCCGCGTGACGCCGTCAAGCGCCGTTCCGGGTTCGGCTGCGTTCGATGTCGGCTGCTGCTCGGTGCTCATGGCAGCCAATATAGATCGGTCAGGTCACCGGTGCCGGGTTGAACAGCACCAGGCTGTTGTGCAGCTTCCAGTGCTCGGCCCAGGTCTTCTTGCGGCCGCTCGCCACGTCCAGTAGCAGCCGGAACATTTCCCAGCCGGTCTCCTCGATGGTGACTTCGCCGTCGGCGATGCGGCCGGCGTTGATGTCCATCAGGTCGTGCCAACGGCGCGCCAGGTCGCTGCGCGTGGCCACCTTGACCACCGGGCATTCGGCCAGGCCGTAGGGCGTGCCGCGGCCGGTGGTGAAGATGTGCAGGTTCATGCCGGCGGCCAGCTGCAGCGTGCCGCAGATGAAGTCGCTGGCGGGGGTGGCGGCGTAGACGAGGCCGCGCTGGTCTTGCCGCAGCTTCTCGCCCGGTGACAGCACATGCGAGATGGCCGAGCTGCCGCTCTTGATGATGGAGCCCATGGCCTTTTCGGCGATGTTGCTCAGGCCGCCCGCCTTGTTGCCGGGCGTGGTGTTGGCGGCGCGGTCGACGCGGCCGCGGTCGAGATAGCGGTCGTACCAGCCGAGCTCGCGGATGATGGCGTCGGCCACTTCGGGCGTGGCGGCGCGGCTGGTCAGTTGCTCGACGGCGTCGCGCACCTCGGTGTTCTCGCTGAACATGATCGTGGCGCCGGCGCGCACCAGCAGGTCGGCGCAGAAGCCCACGGCCGGGTTGGCCGTCACGCCGGAGAAGGCGTCGCTGCCGCCGCACTGCACGCCGACGACCAGCTCACTCGCCGGCACGGTTTCGCGCCTGCGGGCATTCAGCCGCTCCAGGTGCGGGCGAGCGCTGTTCAGGAT
>SEEY01000895.1 GCA_004211235.1 Rubrivivax sp. | reverse complement strand
TACCAGGTCGGCGACTCGGTGGTCGCCACGGCCAGCTCACGCAGCACACCCTGTGTGCTCACGCTCACCACCCTGGCCGCCGCCCCGGTCGGCAATGCCGTGTCGGTGAGTTTCGGCATCGCCGGCGCCGCCAATGGCACGCTGTACAACCTGGGCCGAACGCCACGCTTCGTGGCCTATGCGGTGCGCTCGGGCAGCCTGACCGCCTGCGACCTGCAGGTGCAGAACTGCGCCGTCGACGCGCCCGACAACTGGACCGAAGTCGCCGACAACATCGTCAGCCTGCGCGCCGAGTACGCCATCAACAACTCGGCCATCCGCAACTTCATCGCCGACAGCTACGGCCAGACCGTGCCGACCGCCGCCTTCGGAGCTACCTGTAGCTGGTCACGCGTTGTCGGCCTGCGCCTCGTCCTCGTGGCGCGCAGCCGCCAGGTGGAGAAAGAGGCGGTGGACGCGCCCGCACCGACCTGGTCCGCCGGCGCTTCCACGCCCATCACCCTCAAGGACGGCTGGCAGAACTACCGCTACAAGACCTTCGAAACCACGGTGCCGCAGCGCAACCTGCTAGTGAGCATCCCGGGATGCGGACCTTGACCATGAAACCTTCCTCCCGACATCAGCGCGGCCTCGTGCTCGTGCTTGCCCTGGTCGTGCTGGCGGCCATGTCGCTCGCGGCCGTCGGCCTGATGCGCGGCGTGCTCGGCAGCAACCGCGTTGCCGGCAACCTGGCCTATCAGCAAGCCGCTGTGCAGGCCGCTGACGTGGGCGCCGAAACGGCCATCGCCTGGCTGGAGCAATTGACGGCCGAGACCGTTCCCGGAACCACCGCCGATGCGCCCGCCATGAACGCCAACCGGCAGTACGCCAACCTGGAGAAGGCCAAGGGCGCCACCTACAACTATGTCGCGACGCGGAGCGACCCCGGCCCCAACCAGACCTGGGAGGGCTTCTGGCAGGTGCTGGCCAATGCCGGGCAGGTGAACACGCTCCCGGTTGACGCCACGGGCAACCAGGTCTCGTTCGTCATCCACCGGCTGTGCGCTTTCCCGGGGGAGCCGAAGAACGCGGTCTGCGAAACGGCCCCCGCACAGGCCACACCCACCACCAGCGGCATGCGCGACGGCGACAAGGTCGACGCCCTCGGCCAGACCTACTACCGCATCACCGTGCGTGTGCAAGGCCCGCGCAACGCCACCAGTTTCATACAGGTCATGGCCGCCATCTGAGCGGCCGCTCCCTGAAGAGGTCAACCATGAAGTCCAGCCTGCTCCGCCACTTCGCCGCCGCCGCCCTGGGTCTGTGCGCCATCGGCCTGACCCAGGTCTCGTCCGCGGCCACGACCGACATCGCGCAGTCGCCGCTGATCGTCGCCAACCCGGACGCCGTCAAGGCCAACCTGCTGTTCATCATCGATGACTCCGGCTCGATGGCCTTCGACTTCCTGCCCGACCATATCAACGGCGACGGCAGCCCCGACCCGGCGCTGTGCCGCAGCACCGGTGCCACTCCGGTCAATGGCGGCAACTTCGGCAACAGCTGCTGCATCGGCAGCAACAACTCCACTGCCTGCTGGACCGGTGCGGCGCCCTTCGGCACGCTGCGCGGCCAGCCGCCCTTCCTGGCCGCGAGCTTCAACGGCCTGGCCTACGACCCCAACGTGCGCTA
>SEEY01000894.1 GCA_004211235.1 Rubrivivax sp. | reverse complement strand
CCCTGGATGCACCAGTCGTGCAGCACGTGCGGCCCACCGGCCGGCTGGACTGCAGCGACGGCCAGGTGCTGCACGACTGGTGCATCCAGGGGCTGGGCATTGCCTGGCGCAGCACGTGGGAGGTGGAAGCCGATGTGGCGGCGGGGCGCCTGTGCAGCGTGCTCGACGGCTTTGCCGCGCCGCCCAACGGCATCTACGCCGTGTTCGCGCGTTCGCGCCACCAGCCGCTGCGCACGCGGCTGTGGGTGGAGCACCTGCGGGCCGCCTACGGCCGGGCCGATTACTGGCGCGGGGGCGCGGCCTGAAGCCGCGGCATCAGGCGCGCACGACAGTGGCCGGCACCGGCAGGCCGTCGGCGCCCATCGTGTACGCGTAGGCTTCCTTCATCTTCACGTTGCCGCTGTCGGTGTAGACGAGCAGGCGCTCGCCATCCGTGCGCGTCTTGACGATGCCGAACGCCGCCCGGCTGAAGCCGAAGAACGAACCACGCGTGGCGGCCTTGGCGGATTCCACCGGCTTGACCCAGCCTTCCACCTGGAAGAACGCGACCAGCTCGGTCACGAAGATCAATGGTTCGTCCCCGCGTGAATGGCGCCCGAGCGCGCCCATCAGCGTGGCACGCGGGTGGATGTACTCCTTGCGGGCGCTCTCGTCGCCGCTGGACACCACGCTGACCAGCGGCTCGACTGCCTTGATGAAGGCGCCCGAGAAATCGGCCGAGCCGTGGTGCGGCACCTTGAACACTTCCGAGCGCAGCGCCAGCTTGCCGGCGGCCTGCTGCGCCACGAGGCGGCGGCTCGCCTCGTCGTTGAGGTCGCCGCAGAACAGGTAGCTGAAGCGGCCGTAGCTCATGCGGAACACCACCGAGTGGCCGTTGATGGTGTGCGAAGCGGACAGGCCCTTGAAACCGTCGAGCCCCGTGCCCATCGCGGCGTCGCCCGGCCGCGGCCCCTTGGGGGGCTCGCCGAGGAACTTCAGCGCTGGCTGGCCGGCGACCTTCTCTACCAGGGGGCCGAGGCACTGCACGTCCACGCCCGACGCGCGCAGGAAGTCGAACGCGTCGTGGTCGCCCGCGCCGAGGCGGCGAAACTTGATGCGGGAGCGGCCGTGGTAGTCGGCGAGCACCTTTTTCCAGGCGCGAAACGGCTGGTTCATCTCGGTATCGGGCACATCCAGCAAGTTGTCCACCAGGCCGGTCAGGTAGGTCTCGTCGCCCTTCTTCACCGTCGGCCCGAGCAGCTCCACATCCTTCAGCGCCCGACCGTCGCGTGTGCCGGGCCGCTTGACCAGGCCGTTGTGATAGATGCGCCTGGGCCGCATGAACAGGCGCTTGTGCAGCGTCGCGTTGCGTTCGGAGTCGTGGATCTCGACCAGCCCCTGAAAGTGGTCGGCGTCGCCGTGCGTGACGAGGATGCAGTCGATCACCCTGGGCTGGGCCAGGCTGGTGTCGCGAAAGCGCCCGGCCAGATAGCGCGCGAACAGCTGGTTGTCGCCGCCGTCCACCAGCATCACCTTGCCGTCCGGCGCTTCCACCACGGCGCCGTCGCCCTGCTGCACATCCACGAAGTTCACCTTCAGCACCCGGTTCTGCTTGACGGGCAGCACCAGCTCGCGCGGCTTCAGGCCCGACGACGCCGACGGCTTGATGAAGCCGGCCTGCACGATCAGC
>SEEY01000893.1 GCA_004211235.1 Rubrivivax sp. | reverse complement strand
CAGCACGCGTCGCGCTACTTCCCGCTGGTCGGCTGCGTGGTGGCGGCCATCGCCGCCGCCGTCTACTGGGCGGCGGCGATGGTGCTGCCGGCGCCGGTGGCCGCGGTGCTGTCCACCGCCGCCTCGATCTACGCCACCGGCGCCTTCCATGAAGACGGCTTCGCCGACACCTGCGATGGCCTCGGCGGCGGGATGACGCGGGAACGGGTGCTCGAGATCATGAAGGATTCGCGGGTCGGCGCCTACGGTGCAATCGGCATCATCTGCATGCTGGCGGCCAAGCTCTCGGGCCTGGCGATGCTGCCGCCGCAGGCGGCGATCGCGGCCCTGTTCCTGGCCCACCCGCTGTCGCGCCTGGCGGCGACCTCGCTGATCTGGAAACTCGACTATGTGCGCGGCGAGGGCAAGGCCAAGCCGCTGGCCCAGCAGATGACGAGCGCCGAATTCGCGATCGCAGCGGCGACTGCCCTGCTGCCCGCCGCCGTGCTGCTCGCCGCCGGTCTCAGCTCCCCTGCGGCAGTACTTGGCGCCGTACTGGCCGCGCTGGCAGCAGCGCTGTGGCTGGGCCGCAAATTCGTGCGCCGCATAGGCGGCTACACCGGCGACTGCCTCGGCGCCGTGCAGCAGGTGGCGGAAGCCCTCATCTATATCACGGTGCTGGCCACGCTCGGCCACGGCGCCTGGACCGCCGCGTGAAGCTGCACCTGGTCCGCCATCCGCAACCGGACGTCGCTACCGGCCTCTGTTACGGCGCGACCGACGTCCCGGTCGTCGAGGCCGAACTGGCGCGCGTGCAGGCGATGCTGGAAGCGCGAGGCCTGCCCGGCGGCCTGCCGGTGTACGCCAGCCCGCTGCGGCGCTGCGCCCTGCTGGCCCGGCGCCTGCAGCCGACCAGCCTGCAGATCGATGCGCGCCTGGCCGAGATGGATTTCGGCCGCTGGGAGATGCGTCCCTGGTCCGGCATCCCGCGCGGCGAAGTCGACGCCTGGGCTGACGACCTGCTCCACCATCGGCCCGGCGGCGCCGAGAACGTGCTCGACGTCGCGCGCCGCGTGGCCGGCTTCGCCGACACCTTGAAGGCCGGCGCCAGTGCCGACGGGGGCGCGCAAGCATTGGTGATCTGCCATGCCGGCACCATCCGCCTGCTGCTGGCAATGCAGTCCGGCCTGCCCCTGGAACAGGCCGCGCTGCAGGCCGCCGCCACGCCGCACCGCATCGGCTACGGCGAGATTCTGCTGCTGGAGTTCTGACAAGGCGCCTGCGCGACCGTATAATGACGCCGTTTTGGTGCTCGCGCCTGTGCTCACAGGTGCAGTTAAACGGGAAACACGAAGCCCCTACGCACCTCGAAAAACCGTAGCGAGCGGCGGCAGTTTTGGTCGAGAAGCGCAGCTGTACTTCAGTACAGCGAGCATCGCAGACCAAAATTGCAACGCGCAGTAGGTTTTTCAAGGTGCGGGCCGACGTGTGCTGCCCCCGCAACGGTCAGCAAGTGCCGCGTCATGGATGCGGCAACCGTCCTCATTGGACCACTGTGCATAAGCATGGGAAGGTCGGACGGCCACACTTGCCAGCCCGGATACCGGCCAAAAGGTAGAAGCGCGCCGGCATGCCGTGGCGCTTCTGTTCAATCTGGCCGGCGCGCTTCTACCTTTTGGCCGGTATCCGGG
>SEEY01000158.1 GCA_004211235.1 Rubrivivax sp. | reverse complement strand
GTGTTCGCCGCCAACGACATCATGGCCATCGGTCTGCTGGGCACATTGGTTGCCGCCGGGGTACGCATTCCTGAAGACATCGCCCTCGCCGGCTTCGATGACATCCCGGTCGCCCGCTACGTCAGCCCGGCGCTGACCACCATGCACGTTCCCATTGCCGCCCTCGGCAGCCAGGCGCTCGATGCGCTGGCCGACGCTCTTGATACCTCGCCGCCCCCCGGCCCCGCTGACGCCACCGTCATGCCCGTCCAGCTCGTCGTGCGCCGATCCTGCGGCGCCGGCCTGCCCTGATCCCGTCCATTCACACACAACAGCACAGGAGACAAGGACCATCATGAACACGCTCACCACCCGCAAGCCCTGGCGCCGCCAGGCCGCCCTCTCGACGATCTCCGCCGCCGTCTTCTTCGCCCTGGCCGGCACGGCGGCGGCGCAGAGCTCCGGCGCCAACGTGCGGGGCAACATCACCGCCTCGGGCGCTGCGGCGCCCGCAGGCACCGATGTCGTCGCCATCAACAAGGCCAACGGCAACACCTACCGCACCAGGACGCTGCCCGACGGCAGCTATGTGCTGGTGGGCCTGAACCCCGGCACCTACGAAATCCGTGTCGGCGGCGCGGCCAGCGGCAGCCTGGTCACGCTGTCGGTCGGCCAGAACGCCACGGTCGACCTGAGCAGCGCCGGCACCGCGCAGCAGCTGGGCACCGTCGTCGTCGAGGGCAGCTCGCAGCGCCAGGGCGTCATCGACTCGCAGGTCGGCACCACCGTCTCCAACAAGATGATCGAGGCCTTGCCACAGGCGTCGAGGAACTTCCTCTCGGCGGCGGACTTCGCTCCGGGCGTGCGCTTCGACACCGACTCCAGCGGCAACACGCGGCTGCGCGGCGGTTCGCAGAACATCGACTCGGTCAACGTCTTCATCGACGGCGTCGGCCGCAAGAACAACATCCTGCGCGGCGGCGTCAGCGGCCAGGACACGAGCCAGGGCAATCCATTCCCGCAGACCGCGATCGCCGAGTACCGCGTGCTGACGCAGAACTACAAGGCGGAGTTCGACCAGGTCTCCAGCGTCGCCATCGCTGCAGTCACCAAGTCCGGTACCAACGAAACGCATGGAAACGTTTACGTAAACCGCACCGGCAGCAATTGGACGTCGCTGAGCCCCATCCAGGAGCGTGACGAAGCCAACGGCATCCCTGCGCCGTCGAACCGGCAGCTTGAAGCTGGCTTCAGCATCGGCGGCGCTATCCAGCCCGACAAGCTGCACTACTTCCTCGCGTACGACGGCAAGTCGCTCGACAAGCCGCGCCAGCTGACTGCCAGCAACCTCGACAAATACCAGGGCAGCCCGGGTGTCATTCCGAGCATCATCGCGCAGCAAGGCGCGTTCAAAGGGCAGTTCAAGGAGCACCTGGTGTTCGGCAAACTGTCCGCCGAGATCAACGACCAGCAACGCCTCGAACTCTCGACGACCCTGCGAAAGGAGACGAGCTACGTCGTGGACGGCGACCGTTTCGCGCCGAGCACGGCGATCAATTACAACAACAACGAATCGCGTATCGACCTCAAGCACGAATACACCGGCGACCGCTGGTTGAACGAAGCGCGCATCGGCTGGGAGAGCACCAAGTGGAACCCGCAGTCCGACTCGAGCGACCCACTCGTGCGCTACAAGTTCTCGCCGACGGACAAGATCGACAACGTGCAGGACGTCTTCTTCACCGGCGGCTCCCCCAACGCACAGGACCGTCGGCAAAAGGGCGTCTACCTGAAAGACGATCTGACCTACACCGGCCTGGCCGGTCACGTGATCAAGGGTGGCGTGCAGTTCAAGGCGATGAAGTACCTCCTCGCCGGTACCGCCTTCAGGGTGGCCGCCATCGACACCGTGCTCAACACGACGACCGGCCAGCCCTACTTCAACGGCCTTGCCTGCACGGGCACGAACGTCAGCAGCAGCGGCCTGTCGAGTGATCAGTGCAACATCCGCCTGCCGATTCCCAACGCGTCCGCCAGCTTCAAGAACAACCAGTACGGCATCTACCTCCAGGATGACTGGAAGCTCACCAAGCAGCTGGAGCTGAACCTCGGGGCGCGCTGGGACTACGAAGACAACATGCTCAACAACGACTACGTGACGCCGGCCGACCGCGTTGCCGGGTTGAATGCGTTGGACGGCCGCACCATCAGCGGCGTGACCGCGCCGGCTGGCCAGACGTATGCACAGTCGCTGGCCAAGGGTGGCATCAACATCGCCGACTACATCTCCACTGGCAGCTCGCGCAAGCCGTTCAAGGGCGCCTTCGCGCCTCGCCTCGGTGCGTCCTACGACGTGCTGGGCAACAAGGCCACGGTGGTCTACGGAGGCTGGGGCCGCAGCTACGACCGCAAGATGGCCAACAACGCGCTCGACGAACTGCAGAAGAACGCTGCGCCGGGCGGCGAGATCTGGATGATCAAGAATGACTTCAAGATGCCGTTCGCCGACCAGATGAGCCTGGGTGTGCGCCAGGCTCTGGGGGCGTGGAACGCAGACGTCGCCGTGTCCAAGATCCACGCCAAGAATCAGTTCATCTGGTTCAACGGCAACCGTGACTTCAACGGTGGCTTCGGCAACTCCAACTCCGTCGACCCGTTCTGGGGCGGTGCGCCGCGCAATTTCGGCACGCTGGTGCTGGGCGACTTCGCCGGCCAGAACAAGGCCACCAGCCTGTTCGTGTCGCTGGAAAAGCCCTACACCCAGGCCAGTGGCTGGAGCATGACGGTGGCCTACACCTACACCGATGCCAAGACGACCAACAATGAATGGTCCGACGAAATCTTCGACTGGACCTATGGCAAGGGCACCTACGGCTTCCGCCCCGCCAAGGACGCGGAGAAGCACCGCCTGGTCGTCGGCGGCCTGATGGACAAACTGCCCTGGGGCATGCAGCTGTCGGGCAAGTTGACCGTGGGTGATGGCCAGCCCCGCCGCGTGGTCGACTGCCACACCGGCTTCGACGGCCCCAACGGCTGCGTCGCGGTGGCGCGCGGCTCCGACACCTTCAAGCAGCTCGACATGGCGCTGGCCAAGAACTTCAAGGTCTACGGCGGCGAGCTTCAGTTGCGTGTCGACGTGCTGAACCTGTTCAACACTGCCAACTGGGGCTACTACGACGACTGGGTCGGTGGCCCGTCGACGCCGCCCAAGAACGCGCTGGGTGGCGACAACGACCACTTCGATACCCGCACCGGCGTGCGCGGCTCCATGCGCCAGTTCAAGCTCGGCGCGAGCTACTCGTTCTGACCTTGCCGACCGGGAGCCGGCCACGCCGGCTCCCACAATCACGCCTCATGATGGATCCGCTGAACAGACGCACCCTGCTCAAGCAGGGCGCCGGCCTCTCCCTGGTTGGCGCGCTGCCGGCCTGGGGCCTTGCTGCCTCGCCCGCCGCCGAGGCCTTTCTCGCGGACCTCGAACGCCGCACCTTCGACTTCTTCTGGGACACGACCGACGCCAAGACCGGCCTCGCGCCGGACCGCTGGCCGAGGCCGTCCTTTGCCAGCATCGCGGCCGTCGGCTTCGCGCTCAGCGCCTACCCGGTGGGCGTGGCGCGTGGCTACATCACGCGTGCCCAGGCCCGGGAACGCACGCTGACGACGCTGCGCTTCTTCAGCAACCTGCCGCAGGGGCCGGGCAAGACCGGCGTGGCCGGGCACAAGGGATTTTTCTATCACTTCCTCGACATGAAGGAAGGCCTGCGCTTCGGCCGCTGCGAGCTGTCCACGGTGGACACCGCGCTGCTGCTGATGGGCGCCCTGCATGCGCAGAGTTTTTTTGACGGCGGGCATGCCGAGGAGGCCGCCATCCGGGCTCTCGTCGACGAGCTCTATGGTCGCGTCGACTGGACGTGGGCCCAGGTGCGCCCGCCGTCCATCGGCCATGGCTGGCTGCCCGAGAAGGGTCATCTGCCCAACGACTGGAAGGGCTACAACGAAGCCATGATGGTCTATCTGCTGGCACTCGGCTCGCCCACGCGGCCGGTGCAGCCGGAGGCCTACGAGGCCTGGCTCAGCACCTATGACCGCAGCTGGGGTGAAAGCCAAGGCCAAAGCCTGCTGCGCTTCGCACCGCTGTTCGGCCACCAGTTCACGCACTGCTGGGTGGACTTCCGCGGCATCCGCGACAGCTATATGCGCGAGAAGGGCCTGGACTATTTCGAGAACTCGCGCCGCGCCACCTATGCGCAGCAGGCCTATGCCGCCGCCAACCCGCTCGGCTGGCAGGGCTACAGCGCCGAGGTCTGGGGCGTCACCGCCAGCGACGGCCCGGCCGACATCAAGCTGGCCTACACGACGACCGCCGGCAAGACCGAGCAGCGCCGCTTCATCAGCTACGCCGGCCGCGGCATGGGCGAGGTGGACGACGGCACGCTGGCGCCCTACGGCGCCGGCAGTTCCATCGCCTTCGCGCCCGAGATCGCACTTCCCGCCCTGATGGCCATCAAGGCGCGTTATCCGCATACCTTCGGCCGCTACGGCTTCTGGGACGCCTTCAACCCGAGCTTCAACTACCCGGACGTGCGCCTGACGCATGGCCGCATCGAGCCGGGCAAGGGCTGGGTCGACACCGACATGCTCGGCATCGACCAGGGGCCGATGCTGGCCATGATGGGCAACCACCGTGGTGAGCTGGTGTGGAGCGCGATGCGCAAGAACGCGCATCTTGTTCGCGGGCTCCAGCGCGCCGGCTTCACGGGCGGTTGGCTCGGCTGATTCGTTCATGCGCCGTCGAAGCTTGCTCACCGCCGCAGGCGCCGCCGCGCTGGCTGGCTGCGCGCGCGACAGCGGCACCACCACGCTACGCTTCTGGGCCATGGGCCGCGAGAGCGAGGTCGCGGCCGAGCTGATCGCCGGCTTCGAGCGAGAGCACCCCACCGTGCGCGTCAAGGTCGAGCAGCTGCCCTGGACCGCCGCGCACGAAAAGCTGCTGACCGCCTTTGCCGGTGACGCCACGCCCGACCTCGCCCAGGTCGGCAACACCTGGCTGCCCGAGATGCAGGCGCTGGGCGCGCTGGAGCCGCTGGAGCCGTGGATCGCACGCACGCCGGTGCTGCAGCCGGCCGACTACTTCGCCGGCATCTGGGCCACCAACGCACCGGGCGGCCAGCGGGTCGGCCTGCCCTGGTACGTGGACACGCGCCTGATGTTCGTGCGCCAGGACCTGCTCGCCAAAGCCGGCATCCACGAGATGCCGCGTGACTGGGCGGCCTGGCGCGACACGCTCGCCCGGCTGCGCCAGCACGGCATGGACAAGCCGCTGCTGCTGCCCACCAACGAGTCGGCACCCTTGCTGGCCTTGGCGCTGCAGCAGCCGGGCGAGGTGCTGCGCGACGGCGGCCGCTACGGCAACTTCTCCGGCCCCGGCTTTCGCGCGGCGCTGAGCTTCTACCTGGAGCGCTTCCGGCGCGGCGAGGCACCGGTCGCCAGCGAGGTGCAGATCGGCAACCTCTGGCAGGAGTTCGGCCGCGGCAGCTTCGCCTTCTACCTGTCGGGCCCCTGGGACATCGGCGAATTCAAGCGCCGCCTGCCGGCCGAGCTGGCCGATGCGTGGATCACCGCCGAGCTGCCGGGGCCGACCGGGCCGGGCGTGTCCACCGCGGGCGGCGCCAGCCTCGCCATGTTCAAGCGCTCGCGCCACAAGCCCGAGGCCTGGGCGCTGATCAGCTACCTGAGCCGGCCCGATGTGCAGTTGGAGTTCTACCGCCTGACGGGCGACCTGCCGGCGCGGCGCAGCGCCTGGGCACTGCCGCTGAACGGCGCGACGCTGGCCGAGGACCGCCACGCCGCCGCCTTTCACCGCCAGCTGGAACGCGTGCGCGCTGCGCCGGCCGTGCCGGAGTGGGAGCGCATCGAGAAGGAGATGCAGCTCGCCGCGACGCGCGCGGTGCATGGCGTGACCGATATCGACGCGACGGTGCGGACGCTGGATGCGCGTGTAGACGGCATCCTCGAGAAGCGGCGCTGGATGCTGGATCGGAAGGCGACATGAAGCACGCCGGCCGCGAGTCCCTTGCCGCCTGGGCCTTCGCCGCCCCGGCGCTGATCGTCATCGCGCTGTTCTTCGGCGTGCCGGTGTTCGCCGGCCTGGCGCTCAGCCTGACCGACTTCGACATCTACGCGCTGGCCGACATCGGCAACCTGCGCTGGCAGGGCTGGAGCAACTATGTCCAGGTGCTGAGCCTGCCGCTGTTCTGGCAGGCCTTGGGCAACACGGCCTACTTCGTCGTGCTCGGCGTGCCGCTGTCCATCGTGCTGTCCCTCGCCGCCGCCGTGCTGCTGCAGTCCAGGCTCGTGCGCTTCAAGCCGCTGCTGCGCACGGCGCTGTTCGCCCCCGTCGTCACCACGCTGGTGGCGGTCGCGGTGATCTGGCGCTATCTCTTCCACGTGAAGTACGGCCTCGTGAACTACACGTTGCAGTCCTTCGGTGTCGACCCCGTCGATTGGCTGGGGGACCCGCACTGGTCGATGCCGACCATCATCGGCTTCGCCGCGTGGAAGAACTTCGGCGGCAACATGATCATCTTCATCGCCGCGTTGCAGGCCGTGCCGCACGACCTCTACGAAGCCGCGCGGCTGGACGGTGCGCGCAGCTGGGCGCAGTTCCGCCACATCACGCTGCCGGGCATCGCGCCGACGCTGCTGATGGTCGCCATCCTGACGACGGCGGGCTACTTCCAGCTGTTCGCCGAGCCTTATGTCATGACGCAGGGCGGGCCGCTGCAGAGCACGGTCAGCGTGCTCTACCTGATGTACGAAGAGGGCTTCAAGTGGTGGAACCTGGGCCTGGCCTCGGCCGTCGCCTTCGTGCTGTTCGTCATCATCGTCATCGTCAGCAAGGGCCTGATCGCACTGCAGCGGCGCTGGATGGGGGAGGGCGCGTGAAGCGCGTTGTCCTCAACGTGTTGCTGTGGGCGTTCGCGGGGCTGGCAGTGTTCCCGCTCGTGTGGATGGTCTGCGTGTCGCTGATGCCGGCGGGCAGCGCCTCAAGCCTGCCGCCCCCGTTGCTGCCGACGCATCCGACGCTGGAGCACTACCGCGTGCTGCTCGGAGATGGCGGCCTGAAGCGAGCCTTCGTCAACAGCCTGGGGCTGGCCGTGGTCAGCACGCTGATGTCGGTGAGCTTCAACACGCTGGCCGGCTACTCGTTCGCCAAGCTGCGCTTCCGGCATCGCGAGCGTGTGTTCGGGCTGCTGATCGCGGCGCTGGTGATTCCGGGGCAGGTGGCGATGCTGCCGCTGTTCCTGATGCTCAAGGGCATGGGGCTGGTGAACACCTGGATGGGCGTGCTGATCCCGAGCATGGCGGGGATCTTCGGCATCTTCCTGGTTCGGCAGTACGCGCGAGGCGTGCCGGATGAACTGCTCGAAGCGGCGCGGCTGGATGGCGCGGGGGAGTGGCGCATCTTCTGGAACATCGTGTTGCCGACGTTGAAGCCTGTGCTGGTGACTTTGGCCGTGTTTGCCTTTTTGGGCAGCTGGAACGACTTCATGTGGCCATTGATCGTGCTGACGGATGGCGACATGCACACGCTGCCGGTGGCGCTGGCGGCGTTGTCGCGGGAGCATGTGAACGACAGCGAGCTGATGATGGCGGGGGCGGTGATTACCGTGCTGCCGGTGCTGCTGTTGTTCGTGGCGCTGCAGAGGTACTACATGCAGGGGTTGTTGATGGGGAGCGTGAAGTGAGGTGGGTCGCTTCTCGGTGCGGTGGGTTGCCGCCGAGGCCCAGCCGGGACGTCGCCCCGGCGGGCGACCTTCTTTTTGAGCGACCAAAAAGAAGGCAAAAAGTCGCCCCTGCTCCGTCGCCCCTCTGCGAGGGGTTCCCTGCGATGCTCGAACGCCGAGGC
>SEEY01000892.1 GCA_004211235.1 Rubrivivax sp. | reverse complement strand
GCCTGGATGGGGGTCATCTGCTCATAGCCGAGCTGGCCGAGGTTGGCCAGCATGGCGGGGCTGAGGGGCAGGCGGGAGAAGGGTTCGGTCATGCCGCCATTGTCCGGGCGGCGGCCGCGCTGATGCGAGGCTCCGCGGGACGACGGCGTCAGTGGTCGAGCCGCAGCACAACGGGGCTGGCGTAGTCGCGGCCGACGACGGCCCGGGCGAACAGGTAGTTCTGGCGTGCCTTGTCGCTCAGCGCGTCCAGCACCACGCCACCGTGGGCATCGCAGGGAAAGGCCAGCGTGCGACCGGCGTGGCACAGCGACTCGAAGCGCAGTTCGTAGTCGTCGGTCATCAGGGGCATGGGGCGTGAGTTCATGGGCACCTCGCTGACCTGCAGACTAGGCGCCGCTTCGGCCCCGCGCGCGTGAAAACGTCGCAGCCGCCGACGCCGGTGACCGCAGTGGCGTGCGGGCTCGCCATTAGGTCACGACGGATACGCGTCGAAACGAGGGAAAGGCAGCCGCCGGCGCGGCTCTCCTAACGCGACGGTCCGCGCACCACGTCCAGCTGGAACGGCCGGTCGTTCA
The DNA here is from genome assembly GCA_004211235.1 of Rubrivivax sp. Next base: position 1,096 of record SEEY01000892.1, on the reverse strand, counting down.
TCTCCACGCGCCCCTGCGGCGCCGCCAGCGTGATCAACCGGCGCCGTTGGAGGTTGAGCAGCGCCAGCGACGGCTGGAGGTGGCTGCGCAACAGCGCCTGCAGCGATCCATCGCCGAATGCGAGGTGCAGGCCGCGCTCGATGCGCGAGATGACGTCGACGTTGGCGGGATGGGTGTACAGATATTGCGGCAGGTCGTAGGCCAGCAGCAGGCTGTCGTCCAGCGCCAGGCCCTCCACGCCTTCATGCGCGCGCAACTCGGCACCCACTTCCAGCACGCTGCGGCAGAACAGGTCGGCGCGGCCGAACGCAATCATCTCGAACATCGATTCGTAGCTGCCCACCTCCGCCACGGTGAAGCCGTTGGCGCGCATCACCCGCACGTCGGCCCAGTCGTGGCCCTGCACATGGCGCAGCCGCGCCACGGCCTCGCGGTTCTCAGCCGCGGCGCGCACCGCTTCGCGCCGCGGCTCGTGGACGAAGCAGACGCGGTAGCGGTTGACGCCGAGATGAATCGGAAAGAGCACCGGCACGAGGCCGGCCGCGCGGCCAGTCTCGGGATTGGTGGCGATCATGAAGTTCGGCTCGGTGCGCCGGGCCGCCTCGACCAGCCCGCGGCGCTTGTTCATCGGCATCGACTGACGCAGCCGGTAGGGGCCGTCGGTCGCCGTGGTTTTCATGAGGGCCAGCTCCACCGCCTCGCGGACGTAGACGTTGCGCAGGTCGGTGTCGCCCTCGGGCGCGCGCAGCGTGACCACCTGCTCCTGCGCGGAGGCCGGCGCGGCGGCCAGAAAGGCGGGCGCGCTCACGAGCAGGGCACGTCGGTTCAACGGGAAGGCGGCCGAAAACACCGCGGCAATGTAGCCCCGCGGTTCGGCACGCGAAAGGACGCCCAACCCTCAAACGGGCGGGGCCTTTGGCGCATGCAGGCACCGTTGGCGTGACATCGTTCTCGCTCCATGCCGCTGCGACGCTCCCGTTTGCAATTGCACACGCTTGCGTCAAGTGGGCCCACTAGCATCGCCGGCGACTGCTAACGCCCCAGCTGTAGCCCATGCCGACGACCACCTCCAAGTCCTTTGCGGCCACGCAGCCCA
>SEEY01000157.1 GCA_004211235.1 Rubrivivax sp. | reverse complement strand
GTGCTCGACATCGTCAACGATCTCCTGGATATTTCCAAGATCGAAGCGGGCGAAATGGATCTCGAATTCACCGCCGTCGAAATCAAGGACGACCTTGGCCAGACCACCGTGCTGACGGCCCCGCCGCAGCGCGTCGTCAGCCTGCTGCCGTCGCTGACCGAGACGGTCTGCGAGCTCGGCGCCTGCGCGCGGCTGGTGGGCGTGGACCGCTATTCCAACTTTCCGGCGAGCGTGAATGCGCTGCCCAAGCTGGGCGGCATGGAGGACACCAACGTCGAGATGATCGCGGCGCTGAAGCCGGACGTCGTGCTGGTGGCCGTGTCATCGCGCGTCGCTGAGCGGCTGCGCGCCCTCGGGCTGAAGGTCATCGCGCTGGAACCACGCAGCTACAAGGACGTGCAGCGCGTGCTCGGCACCATCGGCCAGGTGCTGGGCGTCAACGACGCGCAACGCGTCTGGCGCCACATCGAGGCCGGCGTGGCGGCAGCTGCTAGCAGCGTGCCGCCGGCGGCGCGCGGCCTGCGCGTCTATTACGAGGTGGCCAGCGGCATGTGGGCCGCTGGCCCGGTGTCCTTCATGGGCGAGACGCTGACCCGGCTGGGCGCCGGCAACATCATCCCGGCGGAGCTGGGGCCATTCCCCAAGATCAACCCCGAGTTCGTCGTCAAGGCCAACCCGGCACTGATCATGATCGGCCAGCGCGGCGCCGACGGCCTGGCGCAGCGCCCCGGCTGGGATCGCATCGACGCCATCCAGCGCGGCCGGGTCTGCATCTTCAAGGCCGAGGACGGCGACATCCTGTCGCGCCCCGGCCCGCGCATGGCCGAGGCCGCGCAGATCATGGCGAAGTGCCTCCGGGACAAGGCCGTGTCGCGATGAGCCTGCGCCCTGGCCTGCTGCTCGCGCTGCTGCTCGGCGCCGGTGCCGCCGGCGTGCTGGCCGGCGTGCTGACGGGCAGCACCGGCTGGGCCGATCTGCAGGACGACAGCATGGGCGTCATCCTCTGGCAGATCCGCCTGCCGCGCTCGCTCGGCGCCTGGTGCGCAGGCGCGCTGCTGGGCATGGCCGGTGCGCTGTCGCAGGGGCTGTTCCGCAACCCGCTGGCGGACCCCTACCTGCTCGGCAGCGCCTCCGGCGCGGGGCTGGCGGTGGCCGCGGCGCTGGCGCTGACCGGCACGTCGCCGCAGACCTCCTCGCTGCTGGCGCAAGTGGGGCTGACGGGCGTGGCCTTCGTCGGCACGCTGGTGGGCGTGGGGCTCACGCTGGTGCTCGCACGCGGCGTGGAGCAGACATTGCGGCTGCTGCTGGCCGGCGTCGTCGTCGGCGTGGTGCTGAATGCACTGACCGGCCTGGCGACGCTGTGGGCGCCGGACATCCTGCGCGCGATGCAGGCCTTCCTGCTCGGCAGCACCGGCCTGCTGGGCTGGAGCAGCGTCACGGTGATGGCTGCCTGCGGCGCGGCGGCGCTGGTGGTGGGCCTGCTGGCCAGCCCGGCGCTGGACGCGCTGACGCTGGGCGAAGCCACAGCCGCCTCATTGGGCGTGCGCATGGGCCCCATGCGCTTGCTGCTGATCGGCGCCTTCGCGCTGGCCACCGGTGCGGCCGTCGCGCAGACCGGCATCGTCGCCTTCGTGGGACTCGTCGCGCCTCACCTGGTGCGCGCGCTCTGCCCGATGCTGCACGGCCGGCTCATCGTCATGTCCGCAGCCGCGGGGGGTGCGCTGCTGCTGGCCGCCGATGTGCTGGCGCGGGCGCTGATCCGGCCGCAGGAGCTGCCCGTCGGCCTGGTGACGGCCCTGCTCGGCGGCGTCTACCTGCTCGTGCTGATGCATCGCCGTGGAGCGCCCAGGCGATGAGCGCGCTGCATGCCCGCATCCAGCGCGTCCGCATCGACGGCGCCGACCTGATCAGCGACATCGACCTGCAGATTCCGCAGGCGCGCTGGACGGCCATCGTCGGCCCCAACGGCGCTGGCAAGTCCACGCTGCTGCGCGCCGTGGCGGGCCTGCAGCGGTGCGATGGCACCGTCCAGCTGGCCGGCAAGCCCCTGGCCGAATGGCCGTCCCGGGAGCGCGCCCGCCACCTCGCCTGGATGGGCCAGCAGGAAGCCGGTGCCGACGACCTGATGGCGCTGGACGTCGTCATGCTCGGCCGACTGCCGCACCGTCCGTGGCTCGCGCCGCCCACCGCTGCCGACCAGGCCGCCGTGCACGCGGCGATGCAGTCCACCCAGAGCTGGGCCTGGCGCGAACGGCGGCTGGGCTCGCTGTCGGGCGGCGAGCGCCAGCGCGTGCTGCTGGCCCGGGCGCTGGCCGTCGACGCGCCGCTGACGCTGATGGACGAGCCGCTTGCCCACCTCGACCCGCCTCACCAGGCCGAATGGATGGCGCTGGTGCGCTCGCGCGTGGCGGCCGGGCACAGCGTCGTCAGCGTGCTGCACGAGCTGCACCTCGCGCTGCAGGCCGACCACCTCGTGCTGATGGCCGAGGGCCGCATCGTCCACACCGGTTCCCCGGCCGACGTGGCCACCCACGCGGCGCTGCGGCGCGTCTTCGGCCCCAGCCTGCACATTGCACAGATCGAAGGGCGCTGGGTCGCCCTGCCCCTATGACGACGACCGATTGCGCCGCCCTCTTCATCAGCGCCCCTGCCTCCGGCTCGGGCAAGACCTGTGTCACGGCCGCCATCGCCCGCAGCCATGCGCGACGCGGCCGCCGGGTGCGGGTATTCAAGACCGGGCCGGACTTCCTGGACCCCAGCATCCTCGAGCGCGCCAGCGGCCATCCCGTCTACCAGCTCGACCTCTTCATGGGCGGCTTCGCGCACTGCCAGGCGCTGCTGGCCCGGGCGGCGGCCGAGGCGGACCTCATCCTCGTCGAAGGCGTCATGGGCCTGTTCGACGGCGACCCGAGCAGCGCCGACCTGGCCGCCGCCTTCGGCCTGCCGGTGGTCTGTGTCATCGATGCCTCCGCCATGGCGCAGACGTTTGCGGCGCTGGCCACGGGCTTGCAGCGCTTCCGGCCCGAATTGCGCCACTGCGGCGTGGTGGCCAACCGGGTCGGCAGCGCAGCTCACGGCCGCATGGTGGGGGAAGGCCTGCCGGCCGACCTGCCGCTGATCGCCGCACTGCAGCGTGAGCCCCGGCTCATCCTGCCGGAGCGCCACCTCGGCCTGGTGTCGGGCCTGGAACAACCCGGGCTGGATGGCCAGCTCGACGCCTGGGCCGATGCCTGGGAAGCCGCCCTGCGGCCGGGCCTGGCGTTCAAGCCGCAGCCCTTCGAGACGCACACCGAGCCGCCGCCGTCGCCGCTGCTGCAGGGCAAGCGCATCGCCATCGCGCGCGACGCGGCCTTCGGCTTCATCTACCCGGCCAATCTCGAACTGCTGCGCGCGCTGGGCGCCGAGCTGGCGTTCTTCTCGCCCATCCGCCACGAGCCCCTGCCCGCCTGCGACGCGCTCTGGCTGCCCGGCGGCTACCCCGAACTGCATGGCGAGGCGCTGGCCAGCCACCCGACGCTGGCCGCATCGCTGGCCGCCCACGTCGCGGCCGGCAAGCCCCTGCTCGCCGAATGCGGCGGCATGCTGGCACTGCTGGACGAGCTGACCGACGCGGCCGGCGCGGCCCATCGCATGGCCGGCGTGATGCCGGGCCACGCGCGGGTGCAGCACCGGCTTGCGGCCCTGGGCCTTCAGGCCATCGACTGGCCGGAAGGTCCGCTGCGCGGCCACAGCTATCACTACTCCACGCTGGACACGCCGCTGCTGCCCATCACGCGCGCCAGCAACCCCAACGGCGGCAACACGGCCGAAGCGCTCTACCAGCAGGGCTCGCTGCGCGCGAGCTATGTGCACCACTACTTCCCGTCCAACGCCGACGCCGTGGCGGCATTCTTCAAGGCCTGACTGATGGAAATCGAACCACCGCCCATCGACCGCGAGCGCGTCATCCCGACCGCCGAGCGCCGCGGCCTCGTGCTCGTGCACACCGGCGACGGCAAGGGCAAGAGCACGGCCGCCTTCGGCCTGGCGCTGCGCGCCCACGGGCGCGGCAAGCCGGTGCTGATCTACCAGTTCATGAAGGTGCCCAGCGCCCGCTTCGGCGAACACCGCATCTTCGAGCAGCTGGGCGTGCCCATCGTCGGCCTGGGCGACGGCTTCTCGTGGAAGAGCAAGGACCTGGAGCACTCCGCCCAGTTGGCGCGTGAGGGCTGGGCGAAGGCCGAAGCGACGATCCGCAGCGGCGACCATTTCCTCGTCGTGCTGGACGAGATCATGTATCCCCTTCGCTATGGCTGGGTGCCGCTGGAGCCGGTGCTGGCCTGCCTGCGCGAGCGGCCTTCGCACGTGCATGTGGTGCTGACCGGGCGCGGCGCGCCGGCCGAACTGATCGAGCTGGCCGACACGGTGACGGAGATGACGCTGGTGAAGCATCACTACCAGGCCGGCGTGCCGGCGCAGCGGGGGATCGAGGATTGAGCGCGTTGATCGTCTGCACCACCTGCGCCGACGGCCAGGGGCAGCTGCTGCTGGAGGCCGTCGAGAACGAGGCGCTGGCGCGTGACTGGCCGCTGGTGGTGCGCGGCCAGCCGTGCATGGCGGCATGCAGCCAGCGCTGCACCGCCGCCCTGCAGGGCGCAGGCAAGCACAGCTACGTGTTCGGGCAGCTGGCGCCTGATGCGGCCTGCGTCGACGCGCTGCTGGCCGTGGCGGCCCAGCATGCCGAGCCCGGTGATGGCCTGCTCGCGTGGGACCGCCGGCCGGAGCGCCTCAAGGGTGGGCTGGTGGCCCGGTTGCCACCGCTGTGATGAGCCTGCTGCTGCCGCTGGCCCTGGCGGTCGCCCTGCTGGTGGACCGCCTCGGCGAACCGCCGACCTGGATGCACCCCGTCGTCGGCATGGGGCGTTTCCTCGGCTGCTTCAAGCTGACGAGGCTGCCGCCCGCGCCGGGCTTCATCGCCGGCGCGATTGCCTGGCTCGTCGGTGCCGCAGCGGTCGGCTTCATCGCGCTGTGGCTGGAAGGCTGGGTGCTGCTCGCGCTGCAGCCCTGGGCCTCGCCACTGCGGCTCGCGACGGCGGCGCTGCTGCTCGGGCTGCTCCTCAAGCCGCTGCTCGCCTGGCGCATGCTGGCCGACGAAGCCCGGTCGGTCGAGACCGCGCTGCGTGAATCGCTGGACGCCGGACGCGCCCGGCTGTCGCGCCTCGTGAGCCGTGACACCGCCGCCCTGACCGAGACCGAAGTGCGCGAAGCCGCCATCGAGACCCTGGCCGAGAACCTGAACGACTCCGTCATCGCGCCGCTGTTCTGGTTCGCCCTCCTCGGCCTGCCAGGCGCGGCGATCTACCGCTTTGCCAACACCGCGGACGCCATGTGGGGCTACCGCGACGAGCGCGAATGGTGCGGCAAATGGGCGGCGCGGGCGGACGATGTGCTGTCCTGGCTGCCGGCGCGGCTGACCGCGCTGCTCATCACGTGGCCGTCGCTGCCGCTGTTGAGGGAAGCCCGCCGCACGCCGTCGCCCAACAGCGGCTGGCCGATGGCCGCGATGGCGTTGCGGCTGGACGTGCGGCTGGGCAAGCCGGGTGTCTACTCGCTGCACGCCGGCGGGCAAGCCGTGGCGGCGGGCGCGCTGCAGGCGGCGTGCACGGTGGCCCGGCATGCCGTCGTCATCGGCGCCGTGTTGATCGCCGCGCTGGCCTGGGTGCTGAGGATGCCCGCATGAACTTCTCCCAAGCCGAACATGGCGGCGCCGACGGCGGCCCGCCGGTGGAACACGACTTCTCGACCAACGCCAGCCCGCTCGGCCCGCCGCCCGCGCTGATGAGCGCCGTGCAGCAGGCCGACCGCACGGCCTACCCCGACCCGCACTACGCCGCGCTGCGCCGGCGCCTGGGCGAGGCGCATGCCGCCGACCCCGCGCTGCTGCTGCCCACGGCCGGCGGCGCCGAGGGCATACGGCGCCTCACGCTGGCGGCGATGCTCGCCGGCCGGCGCGAGGTGTGGCTGCCGCAGCCGGGCTTTGGCGACTACGCCGCTGCAGCGCTGGCGCTCGGGCTGACCGTCAGGCCCTACGCCGAGCCAGCCGACATCCGGCCGACGGCAGCGGCGCTGGTCTGGATCTGCGAACCGTGCAACCCCACGGGCGCGAGTGCCGCGACCTGGCCCGACCTTGGCGACCACCTCGTGGCCGTCGACCGCGCCTACGAGCCTCTGCGGCTGGACGGCGACGCGCCCGCGCTGCCGCCGGGCGCCTGGCAGCTGATCTGCCCCAACAAGGCGCTTGGACTGACCGGTATCCGCGCCGGCTACCTCATCGCCCCCGGGGCCGACGCGGTCTGGCAGCACGCGAGCGCGTTGGCGCCAAGCTGGGTGCTGTCGGCCGAGGGCGTGGCGATGCTGTCGCACTGGCACGACGACGCCACCGCCGCCTGGCTGGCCGGAACCCGCGCTCAGCTGCGCGAATGGACCGCCGCCCAGCGCGCGATGCTGGCCGCGCTGGACTGGCAGCAGCGGCCGACCAGCACCAACTTCTGGCTGGCGCGACCGCCGCGGCGCGACATCGACACGCGGCTGCATGAATCAGGCATCCGCCTGCGCGACGCCGCCTCCTTCGGCCTGCCCGGCTGGGTGCGCGTGTCGGCGCAGCCACCGGCCGCACGACAGGCGCTGCAGCTGGCATTGCTCGAGATCGAAAGCGAGGACGCATGACGCGCATGACACGGGGCAAGGCCGTCATGGTGCTGGGCACCACGAGCGGCGCGGGCAAGAGCTGGCTCGCCACCGCGCTGTGCCGCTGGTACGCGCGGCAAGGCCTGAAAGTCGCGCCGTTCAAGGCGCAGAACATGAGCAACAACGCGCGCGTCGTGCCGGGCTTGAATGGCACGATGGGCGAGATCGGCAGCGCCCAGTACTTCCAGGCCCTGGCCGCCCGCCGCGTGCCCGAGGTGCGCATGAACCCCGTGCTGCTCAAGCCCGAGGCCGACACGCGCAGCCAGGTCGTCGTGCTGGGCGAGGTGGACGCCGAACTGTCCGGCATGCCGTGGCGGGAACGCAGCGCGTTGCTCAAGCCGCGCACACGCGCGGCGCTGCTGGCGCTGATGGACGAGAACGACGTCGTCGTCATCGAGGGCGCCGGCTCCCCGGCCGAGATCAACCTGGCGAACAGCGACTACGTGAACCTCGGCACGGCGCGCGACGCCAACGCCGCCTGCCTGCTCGTCACCGACATCGACCGCGGCGGCGCCTTCGCCCATCTCTACGGCACCCACCAGCTGATGCCGGCCGACGTGCGAGCGCAGGTGAAAGGCTTCGTACTGAACCGCTTCCGCGGCGACGCCGGCCTGCTGGCACCCGGCCCCGAGCAACTCGAACACCTGACCGGCGTGCCGACCATCGCCACACTGCCGATGTGGCGCGGCCACGGCCTGCCTGAGGAGGACGGGGTGTTCGACGACGCGACGACGGGCAGCGAAGGCCTGCACATCGCCGTCATCGCCTACCCGCGCCTGTCCAACCTCGACGAGTTCCAGCCGCTGCGCCAGCTGCCCGGCGTGCGCCTGTCGTGGGCGCGCGAGCCGCGCGACCTGGCGAGTGCGGACTGGGTCATCCTGCCCGGCAGCAAGTCCACGGCCGCTGACCTGGGCTGGCTGCGTGCGCAAAAGCTCGACGCCGCCATCAACGCCCACCGCGGCCGCGTGCTCGGCATCTGCGGTGGCCTGCAGATGCTGGGCGAGGCCCTGATCGACACGCACGGCGTGGACGGCAATGCGCCCGGACTGGGCCTGCTGCCGCTGGTGACCGTGTTCGAGACCGAGAAGCTGCTGCGCAACACCGCCCTGCACTTCGGCGCGACCGACGGCCCCTGGGCCGCGCTGGCGGGCGTACAGGCCCAGCA
>SEEY01000891.1 GCA_004211235.1 Rubrivivax sp. | reverse complement strand
TCATCAGGTGCGGGTAGGTGCGGCTCCAGCCGCGCGGCAGCGTGGCGCCGTGGAAGTTCATCAACAGGCCGGCCGCTGCGGTTTCCTTCAGCAGGTCCACGTAATAGGCCAGCATCGAGGCGCCGTCGCCGCCGAAGAAGTCGACCTTCAGGCCCTTCACGCCCATCGCCTTCATGCGGGCGAATTCCTTGGCCCGGTCGGCCGTCGTCAGCAGCGCGCTCTTCGGCGTGAAGTCGGTGTCGTTCCAGGCGCCCGAGGAGTTGTACCAGGCCAGCAGCGACACCCCCTTGCTGCGCGCATGGTCGGCGAGCTCCTTCATCTTCGCGTCGCCGATGGTGCGGTCCCAGCCGGCGTCGACCAGCGTGTACGGCCAGTGCATCTCGGCCGCGTAGTCGATGAAGCGCTTCTGCACGTCGAACACCGTGGCGTCGTCCTTCAGGATCGCCCAGCTCCACGATGCCGGGCCCGGCCGCAGCACCGCCGGGTCGATGGGCACGGCGGGCGCCGCCAGGTCTGTGCCGAGGGTCGACTCCATCACCGTCTTCAGCGGCCCGATGGCCAGCACGCGCCAGGGCGTGGCCAGCGGCCCGTCGATGTCGGCCAGCAGGTGGCCGCCGGTGTTCACTTCGCTCGCCTCCGGCAGGCCGATGCGGTAGGTGCCGCCGCTGGCGTCGCTGGCCAGCCGCGAGGCGTGAAAGCGGCCGTCCATGCCGGCCTCCGCGATCGCCACCCAGTTGCTGCCGGTGCGGAACAGCGCCGGGAACACCCAGCCCGCGTGCGACGGCGCAGCCGTGCCGACGGGGATGTCCCTCTCGTAGTGCTCTTCGTATGAGGGGTTGGTGCGCTTGAAGCCCGTCTTGGCCACCGACATCGGCTGCAGCCAGGCGCGCGCCTCGGGGGCGAAGGCGAAGCTCGTCAGCTCGTCCTTGAAGGTCTTGCGGCCCGGGCCGTCCACCGTGTAGCGCAGCGCCACGCCGTCGTTGAAGGCGCGCAGCGTGACGACCATCTGCTGGCCCGTCGCGTTCGCGACGGTGAAGCGCTGCTCGTTGGCGCGCACATCGACTTCGCGCTTCTTGCCGGCGGCCAGCGTGTAGCGCTCGCGGTGGGGCACTGCCGGGGACGTGCCGACGAGCTTGAGGCCGCTGGCGTAGTCACCCTGCGCCAGCACGAGGCCCAGCCGTGACGGCAGCAGCACCGGCTGGCCGTCGCGCTGCACGCTGTAGACGAGCTGCTGCGCAGCGTTGACGGACACGTCGACCTGCAGCTGCCCGTCCGGGCTGTTCAGCGCCTGGGCCAGCGCAGGCAGGGCGAGGAGGAAGGAGGCGAGGGCGGGGCGCATGGTGTCCTGTCGGTTCGGGCCGAAGCCCGGCGGTGAGAAGCGAGCGGTTGGCGTGGGCAGCGCCGGCGCTCAGGCGCCGGCCATGCGCATCACCGGCCCCAGCGCAGCACGAGGGGGTCCAGGCGGCGGGCGGCGTCCAGCAGGCCGGCGCGCACCTCGGGGGTCATCTCCGGGAACGGGTGGCGCGGCGCGTCGCAGGCGATGACGCCGCCTTCCTTCATCAGCGCCTTGGCGGTCAGGATGCCGCCCTGGCGGTTCTCGTAGTTGATGAGCGGCAGCCAACGGCCGTACTGCGCCACGGCTTCCTCGCGGTCGCCGCGGTGGAAGGCGTCGAAGAT
>SEEY01000890.1 GCA_004211235.1 Rubrivivax sp. | reverse complement strand
GACACCGCCTGGATCGACGTGCCCGCGCCCTTCCCGCCCGAGCACCTGACCGTGCAGGTGGCCAACCTGTCGACGCGCTGGGAGCACCGCGACGCGTCCCTCAACGCGCTGGTGGACGTGCTCGCCGCGCAGTACGGCGAGCACCCCGGCAACTACCTCGCCTTCTTCAGCAGCTTCGATTACCTCGACAAGGCCGCCGCGCGGCTGGCCCTGCGCCACCCGCAACTGCCGCAGTGGAGCCAGTCCCGCGCGATGGGCGACGCGGCGCGGCGCGGCTTTCTCGACCGCTTCGTCGCAGACGGCCGCGGCATCGGCTTCGCGGTGCTCGGCGGCGCGTTCGCCGAGGGCGTGGACCTGCCCGGCACGCGCCTCATCGGCGCCTTCATCGCCACGCTCGGCCTGCCGCCGGTGTCGCCGCTGCAGGAGCAGGTGCGCGAGCGGCTGGACGCGATGTTCGGTGCGGACCACGGCTACGCCGACCTCGTGCCCGGCATGCAGAAGGTCGTGCAGGCCGCCGGCCGCGTGCTGCGTTCGGTGGATGACCGCGGCTGGGTCTGGCTGCTGGACCAGCGCTACCGCCGGCCGGACGTGCGTGCGCTGCTGCCGTCGTGGTGGCAGGTGCGACCCTGAGCGCGCAGAGGCTCTGCAGACGCGGCAAGCGCGAACTCTGACCTTGCCAGCCGCGCGCGCATCGCAAGAATCACCCTTCCACCCCGTGCAAGGAAACGTGATGACCCGCCCCTTCTTCCGCCGCACGCTCGGCGCTGCCCTGTTGATGGCAGGCGCCACGGCGTTCGCCCAGGCCCAGGAGATCACGCTGCCGTTGAAGGAGGCGTGGTTCGAAGGGCAGATCGTCCACTACGTCAGCACCGACATTTCCGACCCCGGCATCGCGAAGAAGCAGGGCATCAACTACGTGCCGTCACTGGCCGAGACGCTCAAGCCCGGCATGCCGGTGGAGCGGGCCTACAAGTTCCCGAACGACGAGCAGGCCACCGTGCTGCCTTCCATTCCGCGGCCGGTGGGTGGCGCCAATGCAGACGCCACCTACAGCCCGCTGTGGGTGTTGGTGATGGTGCGCTGGAAGCCCGGCGTGACGCCACACACGCTGACCTCCGAGGAAGCCGTGCTGGCCGCGCAGGACAAAGGGGAAGTGGAGCTGACGCGCACGAAGATCGTCGCCAACTGGCCAGTGGTGCGTGCCCGCGGGGCGGCGCTGCAGGGCGTCCACTGAACCGCCTACCCCTTCTGCGGTCGCGGGATGGCGCGGCGCCGCAGCAGGTGTGTAGGAGTGTTGCCGACGGCGCCGCGCCGCATCACCTGGTAACTCCGCCCGCAGTGGCCGTGACAAGCTGGCATGCCATGAGACAGATCCCGGCCCATCTCCACCCGGACCGCGCGACGGTCGTTCGCTCCGCGCTTTTCGCCGTGGTGACCGCAGTCGCCGGCTGCGGTCACCACGGCGTCACGGCTTCAGATAGACATCGTTGAGCGTGACGGTCCGCAGGTTCCGGCTCCGGATTAGGTCCACCAGTTGCGGATACACGTGGGTCACGGGCAGATAGTTGAGGTGTCCGATCACGATGGCCCCCGGATTGAAGTACTGGTTCGCCATCTGCAGGATGTACTCCTCGGTGATCAACGAAGAATCCGACAGCGACCCGTACCAGAGGGTGGGCACGG
>SEEY01000889.1 GCA_004211235.1 Rubrivivax sp. | reverse complement strand
TCCTCGGACTTGCCGTAGTCCAGCACATTGCGCGACAGGGCGGCGGCGCGGCTCAGCGCGCGTTCCAGCCGGGGCAGGGCCTTGGCCACCATCGGGTCGGCGCTGCCGGACAGGCGTTCGAAGGCCATCTCGGCGGATGTCAGCATGTTGCGCAGGTCGTGGTTGATCTTGGCTACCGCCTCGCCCAGCGCCACCAGGCGGGCACGCGAGCGCAGCGACTGCCGCACCTCTTCCTGCATCCGGGCCAGTTCGCGCTCGACCCGGCCGATCTCGTCATTGCGGTTGCTGGGCGTCTCGCCCTCGCTGTCGGGATCGGCGGCGAAGCGCTCGATGGACCGGGTCACGCGCCGCAGCGGCTGGATCACCAGCACCGCCAGCGCCGCATAGAGCAGCACGCCCGCCACGCCCGAGATCAACAGCGAGACCAGCAGGCTGTTCAGCAGGAAGGCGCGCAGTTCCAGCTTCAGCGGCTGGGCCGGGGCCAGCACCTCGATGAAGTCGCCCGAGCGATAGCGCGGCCGGGCCTGGATGCGGATGGAGCGGTCCGGGTGGCCGAACAGGGTCCTCCACGGGTCGATCAGGCGTGCGACGGTGTTGGTGCGGCGCAGGTCGATCACGTCGGGCGCGCGCGGCAGGTTGGGCGCCTGCAGCAGCAGGCGGCGCACGCCCTGGTCGCCCACGACCACGGCCTGGACCCCGCCGATGCGCAGCAGCTCGGCGGCGGTGTCGTCCTCGACGGCGCTGTAGGGCAGGGCCTCGACCCCGACGGAGGCCAGTTCGGCCGCCTGCAGCCGGTCCAGCAGCCAGCGCTCGTGGAAGGAGGCGGCGCTGGGCGCCACGATCAGCACCTCGACCGCCACGGTGAAGGCGGCGGTCAGCAGCAGCAGCTGGCGCGACAGGCCGTCGGGCGCGTGCGGCGTCCACTCGCTGGGCAGGCGGATGCGCTCGCGCCAACTCATGACGCGCGCCGCTTCTGCATCAGCCACTGGCCGCCCTTGATCAGGGCGGGCAGCAGCAGGGACAGGAAGGCCACCCCCATCAACGGCCAGAAGAACTGGTGCACCAGCATCGACAGGTCCGGCCGCACGCCGGCCTTCAACAGGTCGCCCAGGCCCGAACCGATCCAGGTGTAGATGAAGGTGGACGGCAACAGCCCCAGGAAGGTGGCGACGATGTAGGGCCGCAGCGGCACGGCGACCATGCCGGCGGTGGCGTTGATCAGCACGAAGGGCACGCTGGGGATCAGGCGCAGGGTCAGCAGGGTCACGAAGGCGTTCTTGTCCAGGCCCTTGGCCAACCGGTCCATCAGGCCGGCGTCGGCCTCGAACTTCTTGCGCAGCCAGGCCCCGATGGCGGTGCGGTAGATCAGATAGATGATGATGGAGCCCAGGGTCGCGCCCGTCGCCTGGGCCAGGGCGCCGACATACGGCCCGAACATCATCCCGCCCAGCAACGTCAGGAACACCGGCCCCGGCACGGTCGAGGCGGTCGCCAGGGCATAGACCAGGACGAAGGCGGCCAGGGCGGTCCAATAGTGGGCTTGGGCATAGGCCTGAAGTCGCAGGCCGTGGTCGCGGATCAGGTCCATCGACAGATAGCGGTTCCAGCCCATGGCGAAGAACAGCACCACGAAGGCGGCCAGAAGCACGACCGGCAAGAGCCGGACCGCCCACTCCCCTACCG
>SEEY01000888.1 GCA_004211235.1 Rubrivivax sp. | reverse complement strand
CCTTGATGCGCACGGCGTAGCGCTTCTGGCCGTAGATGGACACCTGGGCCACGCCGTCGATGGTGGACAGGCCCGGCGACAGCAGGTTCTCGGCATAGTCGTTCAGCTCGGTCAGGTCGATGGAGGGCGAGGTCAGCGCCACCAGCAGCACCGGCGCGTCGGCCGGGATGACCTTGCGGTAGTTGGGCGGCGAGGTCATTTCCGTCGGCAGCGCGCGCAAGGACCGGAACAGCGCGGCCTGCACGTCCACGGCGGCGGCGTCGATGTTGCGCGACGGGTCGAACTCCAGCGTCAGCGAGGTGTTGCCGAGCGTGTTCGTCGACGAGATCGTCAGCAGGCCGGGGATGGTGGAGAACTGCTTCTCCAGCGGCAGCGCGACAGAGGACGCCATCGTCTCGGGCGCGGCGCCCGGCAGCGAGGCACCGACGTTGATGATCGGCGTGTTGTAGGACGGCAGTGCTGCGACCGGGATGCGGCCCCAGGCCGCCAGGCCGGCGATGACGAGCGACAGGTTCAGCAGCACGGTCATGACCGGCCGCCGGATGAAGGCTTCCGTGATCCTCATTTGCTGGCGCCGGATGCAGGTCGAGATGCCGCGCCGGCAGCGCCTTGGATGCGCAGCGGCGTGCCCGGCCGCAGGTTCTGCTTGCCGTCCATGACGACCTGGGCGGTCGCGTCCAGGCCCTCGACGACGGCCTGCTCGCCCACGGCCTGTCGCAGTTGCACCGGCACCAGCTTCGCCGTGCCGTCCGGTGCGACGACATAGACCGATCGCTCGTTGCCGCGCAGGATGATGGCCGCCTGCGGCACCACCGTGACGCCCTTGAGCGTGCGCAGCGTGACGCGCACGCGCAGGTACTGGCCCGGCCACAGCGCCTGGGTCTTGTTGTCGAACTCGGCCTTCACCTTGATGGTGCCGGTGCTGGCGTCGACGAGGTTGTCGACCGCCGTGACGCGGCCTTTCACCGAGGCCACGCCCTTGGCCGACCCCGGCGGTGGCAGGGCCTCGACATCCAGCTCGCCGGCCCGCGTGGCGGCCAGCAGCGACGCCAGCTGCGTCTCGGGCACGGTGAAGGTGATGCCGATGGGGTCGAGCTGGGCGATGTTGACCAGGGGCGCTGCGCTCGAGTTGGCCTGCACGAGGCTGCCGGGGTAGACGCTGACGATGCCGGCGCGGCCGCTGATCGGCGCCCGCAGCTCGTTGTAGCCGGCCGTGACCTGGGCAGACTGGATGGCGGCCTCGTCGCTGCGCACCAGCGCCTGGCCGGCCTCGAAGTTGGACTGCGCGGTGTCGAGCGCGCTCGGGGCGATGAAGTTCTGTGCGCGCAATTCCTTGGCGCGATTGAACTGACGCTCCAGGTCGTTCAGCGAGGCACGGTCACGCGCGAGCTGAGCCCGCGCCCGCTCCACCGAGGCACGGTCGCCGCGGTCGTCGAAGCGGAACAGCAGCTCACCCTTCTTCACGTTCTGTCCGTCCTTGACCAGCACCTGGCTGACGATGCTGTTGGTCTGCGCGCGCAGGTCCACGCTCTGCAGCGCGGTGACCGTGCCGCTGGCCTCGACGGTGATGGGCACGTCCGCCTGCTTGACCTGCATGACGCTGACGTTCTGGGCCTGCGGACCGCTCGCGGCGGAACCCGGGGCCGGCGCGAGCGGTCCGCAGGCCCAGAACGTCAGCGTCATG
>SEEY01000887.1 GCA_004211235.1 Rubrivivax sp. | reverse complement strand
AGCCTGCTCGTCGTCGGCGCAGCGGGTGGCGTCGGCTCCGTCCTCGTGCAGCTGGCCCGGCAGCTGACGCAGCTGCGCGTCATCGGCACCGCGAGCCGGCCCGAGACGCAGGCCTGGGTGCGTGAACTCGGCGCGCATGCCGTGATCGACCACGGCCAGCCGTTGCGGGCCCAGCTTGTTGCGGCCGGCGTGGCGGAGGTGGAGTTCATCGCCAGCCTGACCCATACCGAGCAGCACCTGGACGCCCTCATCGACGCCGCCGCGCCGCAGGGCCGCATCGGCCTCATCGACGACCTGAGCGGCCCCATGGACGTGATGCAGCTCAAGCGCAAGGCGTTGTCCCTGCATTGGGAAATGATGTTCACGCGGTCGATGTTCGGCACGGCGGACGTCGCCGAGCAGGGCTGGCTGCTGGCGCGCGTGGCGGCGCTGGTGGACGCGGGCCAGCTGCGCAGCACGGTCAGCGAGCGGTTCAGCCCCATCAACGCCGCCAACCTGCGCCGGGCGCATGCGCTGGTCGAGACCGGTCGCATGCGCGGCAAGGTCGTGCTCAGCGGCGGCTTCTGAGCTGACGCGCCGCGTCGGCGCGGGGCGCGCGGTGGCAAGCCCTTGTCCGACGCGGGCCGCGGGCTCGCGGGCACAGACTGCAGCCATCGCTCGCCAAAGGACTGCTCCGATGACTGCTCCGCTGCATGCTCACCTCGCCGGTCGCGCCGACACGCCGCCGCGCATCGACATCGCCGACCCCGACGACCTGTCCGCCTGGGCCGAGCGCCTGGACGTGCAGGCCGACGAGCTGCGCGATGCCGTGCTGCAGGTGGGTGACGAAGCCGAAGCCGTGGAGCTGGTACTCAAGGGCTCGGTGACCGTCAGCACGTCGCACTGAACGCGGTGGACGCTTTCGTCGGCACGGCCGGGTGGGCGGTTCCGGCCGCGCATGCGGCTGCGCTGCCCGAAGAAGGCTCGCAACTGCAGCGTTATGCCGCGGTTCTGACCGCGGCGGAGATCAATTCGTCATTCCACCGCCCGCACCGCCCGCAGACCTATGAGCGCTGGGCTGCAAGCACGCCGGCCGGCTTCCGGTTCGCCGTGAAGTGCCCGAAACACATCTCGCACGAGGCGCGGCTGCAGGCTGCCGACGAGCTGCTGGCGCGCTTCGTCGGCGAAGCCGGCGGCCTGGGCGGGAAGTGGGCGGTGATGCTGGTGCAGTTGCCACCGTCGCTGCAATTCGATGCCGGCGTGGCAGGCCGGTTTTTCGACGGCGTGCATGCGCTGTTCGGCGGATGGGTCGTGTGCGAGCCGCGGCATGCCAGCTGGTTCACTGCCGACGCCGATCAGCTGATGCGGGATGCGCAGGTTGCGCGAGCCGCCGCAGACCCGACCAAATGGCCCGACGCCGAGCGGCCGGGCGGGCATCCCGGCCTGGCCTATTTCCGCTGGCACGGATCGCCCCGGGTCTATTGGTCGGCCTATGAAGAAGCCTGGCTGGAGCAGCGCGCCGAGACGCTCAATGCGCTTTCCAAGCGCACGGCACGCTGGTGCATCTTCGACAACACCGCCTCGGGTGCGGCGCTGGGCAACGCGCTGCAGCTGCGCGCGTTGCTCTGACTCACCAGTTGCAGCCCTTGCCGCGCACCGCGTCGACGGCCAGCGGCACGACGGCCAGCAGGCCGGCCCCGCTGTAGGC
>SEEY01000886.1 GCA_004211235.1 Rubrivivax sp. | reverse complement strand
TCGGAGTTCTGCGCAATGCTGTTCGCGGCGGCCAGAGCGGCCTTGGTGCCGATGGTGGCGTCCGTGCCGTTGCCTTGCGTCGTGCCGTTGTTGCCGAACGAGTTGTCGTTGAACACCGCCAGCGGGTCCAGCACCGTGAAGCTCATGCCGGCGCTCGCATCGGTGTCGATGCCCAGCTGGTAGGTGTAGCCGCTGACGCTGGCCGTGCCGGAGTTGATCGAGAAGTCGAAGTTCCAGGACGCCAGGTTGTTGAACCCGTACAGGGAGTACGCGGTCGTGTCGCTGAAGTTGTAGGTGCCTGCGCCATTGCTGGGCACGTTGTTGGTGGGCACCGGAAAGCGTTCGCGGGCGCGCAATGCGAGCTCGACACCGCTGCCGGACTGCGCCGTCCAGCCGTTGTCGCCCACGCCCGATCCGAAGATGGCGGTGATGGTGGCGTCTGCGTGCGCACTCATCGTTGCGACGAGCGCGGTGGCCAGCAACAGGGATTTCACGCCGATGCGGCGGAAAGTGACTTGCATGATGTCTCCTTTGTTGTCAATTCCATGGATGAAAGCATCCGTGGTGGCTTTAGCAAGAAGCGCGCCGCGATTTTTTATGCAGCAGGATCAATGAGTTACCACCAGTTACTTGTAACTGGCGCGTGCGCTGTAAATGTTCTCGACAGCTAGCCGACAGCCGCGCGGGGCCAATTCAGCACCGTCGGCTGACTGCCAGATGCGAAGGGAAGTCCCTTTCGCACCTCACGGGAGCGATGCCGCCGGCGCGGCCGCTTCACAACGTCGTGCTGCGCTTCCTCGCCATGGGCGGGTTCTTCGCAAAGTACTTGGCGATGCCGGACGCCAGGGCGTCCACCAGCTTGTCCTGGTAGTCGGGGTCGCGCAGCTTCTTCTCTTCGTCCGGATTGGAAATGAAGGCCGTCTCGACCAGGATGCTCGGGATGTCCGGCGCCTTCAGCACCGCGAAGCCGGCCTGCTCGACCTTGACCTTGTGCAGTTTGCCGATGCGGCCGATCTGGCCCAGCACCTCGCCGCCCAGCTTGAGGCTGTCCTTGATCTGCGCTGTGGTGCTCATGTCGAGCAGCGCGCGCAGCACGTTGGCATCCTTGGTGGCCGCGCCGACGTTGACGCCGCCCACCATGTCTGCCGCGTTCTCCTTGTTGGCCATCCAGCGTGCGGCGGCGCTGGTGGCGGCGCCATCGGACAGGACGAACACCGAGGCGCCGCGCGCCTGCGGCGTGAAGAAGGCGTCAGCGTGGATGGAGACGAACAGGTCGGCCTGCACGCGCCGGGCCTTGCGCACGCGGTCCTGCAGCGGCACGAAGAAGTCGGCGTCGCGCGTCATCAGCACGCGGATATTGGGGTTGCTCTGGAGGCGTTCGCGCAGCTTCAGGCCCACGGCGAGCACGACGTCCTTTTCCTTCAGCCCGGACGGCCCGACGGCGCCGGGGTCTTCGCCGCCATGGCCGGGGTCGAGCGCGATGACGATCAGCCGATCCATCGCCGCGGCGGCCGCGGGCGAGGGCTTGGGTTCGGGCGCCGAGGCGGCGGGCCGGGGCGCCGCCGCGACCGGGGGCGCCGCGGGTGGTGCCGCATGTGGCGGGACGGCCGCCGTGGGCGGGCGCTCGATCTTCTGGATCAGCTCCTCCAGCGCATCGTTGACGGCGCTGGCGGCGGCCTCGGCACGGCGG
>SEEY01000156.1 GCA_004211235.1 Rubrivivax sp. | reverse complement strand
GCCGGACGAAGCCGACCTGGCGCTGGACGCCGCCGCGCGGCCGCAACTGGACCTCTTCCACCCCTGGGCCATCGACGCTGCCGCCGCGGCCGAGATCGCGCTGCGCTGCGAAGCCGCGGCGCTCGGCGTGGACAAGCGCATCACCAACAGCGAGGGCGCGGCCGTGTCGGCGCAGCAGTCGCATTTCTGGATGGGCAACACGCGCGGCTTCCGTGGCGGCTATGCCAGCTCGCGGCATTCGCTGTCGGTGGCGCCCATCGCCGGCCGCGGTGCGGGCATGCAGCGCGACGCCTGGTACAGCTCAATGCGCTCGGCCGCGGACCTGGCCTCGCCGGAGGCCATCGGCCGCTATGCCGCCGAGCGTGCGCTGTCGCGGCTGAAGGCACGGAAGGTGGCCACGGCCGAGGTGCCGGTGCTGTTCGAGAGCACCGTGGCCATCGGCCTGCTCGGGGCGCTCGTGCAGGCCACCAGCGGCGGCGCGCTGTACCGCCGCACGACCTTCCTGCTCGACAGCCTGGGCAAGCCGGTCACGGCGGCGCATATCGACATTGCCGAGGACCCGCATGTGCCCAAGGGCAAGGGCAGTTCGCCGTTCGACGACGAGGGTGTCACGACCCGCGCGCGCTCGGTCGTGGAAGGCGGCGTGCTGCAGGGCTATTTCCTGTCGAGCTATTCGGCGCGCAAGCTGGGCATGAAGACGACCGGCCACGCCGGCGGCTCGCACAACCTGCGCATGACCAGCCGCGCGACCGCGCCCGGCGACGACCTGCCAACGATGATCCGGCGTCTGGGCCGGGGCCTGCTCGTCACGGAGCTGATGGGGCAGGGCGTGAACTACGTGACCGGTGACTATTCGCGCGGCGCCAGCGGCTACTGGGTCGAGAACGGCGAGATTGCTTACCCCGTACATGAGGTGACCATTGCGGGCAACCTGCGCGACATGCTGCAGAACATCGTCGGCATTGGCGCCGACGAGTATTCGATGGGCACCAAGACCGTCGGCTCGATGCTGGTGACGGGCATGAAGCTCGCAGGCAACTAACTATCATCCAACGCTGACTGCGCCCAACCTCACCAGGAGCTTCCGGAGATGATCATTCGCACCCTCAAGCCGCTCGCGATTGCCGCAATCGCCGTCCTCGCCGGGCTGGCGCAGGCCGCCGATATCAAGCTGGGCGTGGCCGAGGCGCTGTCGGGCGGTGCTGCGCAGTACGGCCAGAGCATCCGCGCCGGCTTCCAGCTCGCGGCCGACGAGATCAATGCAGCCGGGGGCATCAACGGCAACAAGCTGGTGCTGGTGATCGAGGACGAGCAGGGCAAGAAGGAAGAGGCGATCAACGTTTTCAAGAAACTGATCTTCCAGGACAAGGTGCTGATGCTGTTTGGCCCCACGCTGTCCAATTCCGCGCAGGCCGCCGATCCCATTGCGCAGGCCGCGAAGATCGTCGTCTTCGGCACGTCCAACACGGCCGACGGCATCACGTCCATCGGTGATCATGTTTTCCGCAACTCGGTCACTGAGGCCGACGTGCTGCCGGTCACGCTGTCTACCGCCGCCAAGAAGCTGGGCATCAAGAAAGTGGCCGTGCTGTACGGCAACGACGACGTCTTCACCAAGAGCGGCTACGACAACTTCAGGAAGGCGCTGGAAGCACAGAAGATCGCCGTCACGACGACCGAGACCTTCGCGAAGGGCGACGTCGACTTCAAGGCTCAGCTCACCAAGATCAAGGCGACCAGCCCCGACGCGCTGGTGCTTTCGGCGCTGATCGCCGAGGGAGCGCCCGTCATGGTGCAGGCCCGCCAGCTGGGCCTGAACGTCCCCGTCATCGGCGGCAACGGCATGAACTCGGTGAAGGTGTTCGAGCTCGCCAAGGGGGCGTCCGACGGCCTTTGGATCGGCAGCCCCTGGTCCATCGAGAACCAGACCAAGGAGAACGGCGCCTTCGTCGTGGCCTACACGAGCAAGCACAAGTCGGCGCCCGACCAGTTCGCGGCCCAGGCCTACGACGCGATGTACATCACGGCCCAGGCGCTGAAAAAGGTGAAGCTCACTGGCGACCTCGCCAAGGACCGCGCCGCGCTGCGCAGCGCGCTGCCCGATGTGAAATGGACGGGCGCCACGGGTGGTTTCGCTTTCCGCCGCGCGACCGACAAGGCCGGCAACCCGGCCGGCTACGACGCCAGCCAGACCGCCATCGTCAGCGTGACCAAGAACGGCCGCTACGCGATCGAGAAGTAAGCGTCCTCAGCCTCGACGGCCCGCGGCTCTCTACCGCGGGCTTCACTTTTTTCAGCCCTGTCCCGTGCTCGAACAGCAGCTCTTCAACGCCCTCTCGCTCGGCAGCGTCTACGCGCTGTTCGCGCTCGGCTTCACGTTGGTGTTCGGCGTGCTGGGCGTGGTCAACCTGTCGCACGGCGCCGTGTTCATGGTCGGGGCCTACGCCGCGCTGCAGGCGGTCACGAAGCTGAACCTTCCGCTGGCCGGCGCGCTGGCGGTGGCGTTCACGGTGTCCGGCGTGCTGGGCTTGCTGATTGACCTGCTGGTACTGCGCCCGCTGCGGGCGCGCAACGCGCCGCACCTGATCCCGATGATCGCCACCATCGGGCTGGCCATCGCCTTGAACAGCCTCGCCCAGGGCCTCTTCGGCGCAGAGAACCTGCGCTTCCCGGCGGAGGTGCTCCCGCAACAGACGCTCAACCTCGCGGGCCTGCACGTGACGGTGCTGGAGCTGGGCATCATCGCGCTGTCGTTCAGCCTGATGGCTGTGCTGCTGCTGGTGCTGAGCGGCACGCAGCTCGGGCGGGCGCTGCGCGCGATTGCCGAGAGCCCCAAGGCGGCCGCGTTGCTGGGCATCAACGTGGGCGGCCTGTTCATGCTGACCAGCTTCTTTGCCGCGGGTCTCGGCGGCGTGGCCGGCGTGCTGATCGGGCTGTACTCCAACGCGCTGTTCCCGCTGATGGGCCAGCCCATCCTGCACAAGGGCATCGCGGTCATCATCCTCGGCGGCATGGGCGACATCCGCGGCGCCATGCTGGCCGGCCTCTTCCTCGGCTTTGCGGAAGTGTTGTCCGTGGCCTATATCGGCTCGACGATGCGTGACGCCGTGGCCTTCGGCCTGCTGTTCACCGTGCTGCTGTTGCGCCCCAAGGGCCTGTTCGGCACGACCAACGAGCGCAAGGTCTGATGGAAGCCTTTGACAGCTTCTGGGCGGTCTACAGCAACCTGGTGCTGACGCTGGGCACCAACTCGCTGCTGGCGCTGTCCATCTACCTGACCTTGTCCTGCGGCATGCTGGCCATGGCCAACGCAGCGTTCATGGGCATCGGCGCCTATGCCGCGTCGCTGTTGACGATGAATGCCGGCGTGCCGTTCCCGGTCGCGCTGGCGGGCGGCATGGCGGCGCCGGCGCTGGTGGCGTTCGTGATCGGGCGGCCGACGCTGCGGCTGTCAGGCGTCTACCTCGCGATGGCCACACTGGCCTTCGGCGAGGTGGTGCGCATCTTCGTGCTCAACACCGAGGACTGGACCGGCGGCGCGCTGGGGCTGAACGGCATCCCGCCGCTGACGCTGTGGTGGCATGTGGCGCTGGCCCTCGCCGTGGCCTGCGTGGTGCTCGCCTTGCTGCGCCGCTCCAAGGTGGGCCGGGCCTTCGAGGCCATCAAGCTCGACGAGACGGCGGCTGGCCTGATGGGCATCGACGTCAACGCGCACAAGTCGCTGGCCTTCGTGCTGGGCGCCATGCTGGCCGGCCTGGCCGGCGCGCTGAACGCCCACCTGACCTTCTTCATCGGCCCGAACGAGTATGGCTTCGACCGCGGCGTCGAGATCCTGACCATGACTATCCTCGGCGGCATCAACGGCCTGATGGGCCCGATCTCCGGCGCCGTCATCCTGACGCTGCTGCCCGAGCTGCTGCGCGGCCTGGCCGACTTCCGCAGTGTCGTCAACGGCCTCATCCTCGTCGTCATCGTGCTGTTCCTGCCGCGCGGTCTCTGGGACCCGGCGCGTGTGCGGGCGCTGTGGGGTGGAAGGCGATGAGATGCTGACGCTGCAATCGGTCTCGCGCCACTTCGGCGGCCTGAAGGTGCTGCAGGACGTCAGCTTCGTGGTGCCGCAAGGCGGCATCTTCGGACTGATCGGCCCCAATGGCGCCGGCAAGACGACGGTGGTCAATCTCATCACCGGCTTGCTGCCGCCAACCTCCGGCGACATCCTGTTCAACGGCGCCAGCCTCGTCGGCCGCAAGCCGCATGTCATCACCAATGGCGGCATCGCACGCACCTTCCAGAACATCCGCGTCTTCAAGGAGATGACGCTGCTCGAGAACGTCATCGTCGGCATGCACGGCCGGCTGGCCTACGGCCCGGCGGGCTTGCTGCTGCGCCTGCCGTCCTTTCGCGCGGCCGAACGCAATGCGCGCGACCGTGCCCGGGAACTGCTGTCCTGGATGAAGCTCGACCACAAGGCAGACGACATTGCCGACAACCTCAGCTATGGCGAGCAGCGCAAGCTGGAGCTGGCGCGCGCGTTGGCCACCGAGCCGAAGCTGCTGCTGCTGGACGAGCCGGTGGCCGGCATGAATGGCGCAGAGAAGGCGGAGTTGATGGAGGAGATCCGCAATATCCAGGCGCGGGGCTACACCATCTTCATGATCGAGCACGACATGCGCTTTGTCATGGGCCTGTGCGAGCACATCGCGGTGCTGAACTTCGGCCGCATCATTGCCCAGGGCGGGCCAGACGCCGTCCGCAACGACCCGCAGGTCATCGAGGCCTATCTAGGCCGTGATGACGACGATGTGAGCGAGGGGGCGGCGGCATGAGCCTGCTGAGTGTGCGCGGCCTTGCCGTCAACTACGGCCATGTCGAGGCGGTGCGCGGCATCGATTTCGATCTGGCGGCAGGCGAAATCACGACCTTGGTCGGCGCCAACGGCGCTGGCAAATCGACCACGCTGATGGCGCTTTCGGCGCTCGTCAGGAAGGCGGCAGGGCGGGTGATGTTCGACGGCCACGACATCTCGGCGCTGGCACCGCACCGCATCGTCTGCAGCGGCCTCGTGCAGGTGGCTGAGGGCAGGGCGACGCTGACGACGCTGACGGTGCGTGAGAACCTGGAGCTGGGCGCCTACACGCGCCGCGATGGCGCTGCCGCGCGGTCGCGCGACATCGAGCATGTCTACGGCCTGTTCCCTCGTCTGGCCGAGCGGGCCACGCAACTGGCTGGCAGCCTGTCGGGCGGTGAGCAACAGATGCTGGCCATCGGCCGCGCAATGATGGCCAGGCCGCGGCTGCTGCTGCTGGACGAGCCGTCCATGGGGCTGGCGCCGATCATCGTGCAGGACATCTTCCGCACGCTGAAGACGATCAACGCCGAGGGACTGACCATCTTCCTCGTCGAGCAGAACGTGAAGCAGGCGCTGAAGCTGGCTCAGCGCGCCTATGTCATGGAGAACGGCCGCATCGTGCTGCAGGGCAGCGGAGCCGAACTGCTGGGCGACCCGCGCGTGCAGGCCGCCTACCTGGGCCACTAGGAGGCTTCAGCCCAGTTGCTGCGCCTGCAGGTACAGCCGTGTCGAACGAGCTCCCGAACGGCAGAAGGCCAGCAGCGGGCGCGGCAGCTCTTCCAGCAGCCGGGCGAAGGCGGCGATTTCCTCGGGCGACTGGTAGCCGCCGGCCACGGGGAGATGGCGGTATTCGAGGCCGGCGGCCTGCGCGGCCGCCTGGATCTCGGCCGACGTGGGCTGATCCGGGCCATGCTCGAAGTCCGGGCGGTTGTTGACCACGCTCCTGAACCCCATCGCCGCGGCTTCCGCCATGGCTTCGGGCATCAGCTGCGGCGCGGCGCAGATGTCGGGGGCGATTGCTTGCAGGGGCAGGCTCATGACGGTCTCCTCGATTACTTGGCCAGCGCGGCCTTGACCGCGGCCGACACCGTGCTCATCTCGGCCGAATTGCCGAGCGCGGCCTTGGCGGCTGCCATGACCTTGCCCATGTCGCCCGGGCCGCTGGCACCGAGCTCGGCCACGATGGCCGCAACCTTGTCGGCCACCGCCTCGGCGGACAGCCGCTCGGGCAGGTAGACCTGCAGCACGGCCAGCTCGGCGGTTTCCTTGGCGACGAGGTCGTCACGGCCCGCGGCGGCGAACTGGCTGATGGAGTCCTTGCGTTGCTTGATCAGCTTGTCGACGATGGCCACGAGGGCGGCGTCGTCCACGACGACGCGCTCGTCCACTTCCTTCTGCTTCACGGCGGCGAGCAGGCCGCGGATGGTCAGCAGGCGGTCCGCTTCCTTGGCGCGCATCGCGGCCTTCATGTCTTCGGTGATGCGGTCTTTGAGGCTCATGGGGAGGTCCGGTTCAAAAAGACAAAACCCGCGACAGCGTCCTGTGGCGGGTCTTGGAGTTCAACCAGAGCGCAGGCTCCGGATGGCGTCTGAAACGATCAGTACAGCTTCTTGGGCAGCTGCATGCTGCGCACGCGCTTGTAGTGGCGCTTGACGGCGGCAGCCTTCTTGCGCTTGCGCTCGGCGGTGGGCTTCTCGTAGAACTCGCGGGCACGCAAGTCGGTCAGCAGGCCGAGTTTCTCGATGGTGCGCTTGAAGCGACGCAGTGCGACGTCGAACGGCTCGTTTTCCTTGACGCGGATAGTGGTCATGTAGTTCCTTCAGATTGCGCTCGGTGTTCGCAGCTGGATCAGCAGCAGGTTCCGGATTACTGCCTCACGTGGTAGCAGCGAATCGACGCGCGGGGTTTGCCAGCAAAGCCGAGGATTGTAGCCGGGAAATCAAGCACTTGCCAAGAAGTGCTCAGGCCGGTGTTGAGGTGGCCGTCAGGGCAGCCGCGCAGGCTGCCGCACTGGACCATGCCCATTGAAAGTTGTATCCGCCCAGCCAGCCCGTCACATCGACCACTTCGCCGATGAAGTGCAAGCCGGGCACGCGCCGGCTCTCGAGCGTTTGCGAGCTGAGTTCCCGGGTGCTAACGCCGCCGCGCATCACCTCGGCCTTGCGCCAGCCTTCATCGCCGCTGGGCAGCAGCTGCCATTCGTGCACGCTGCGGCCGAGGCGCTGCAGATCCGCATCGCGGCAGTCGGGCAGCGGGCGGGCAGCATCCAGGCCCGCCCGTTCCAGCCAGGCCGCGGCGAGCCGTTGTGGCAGGCGGGTGGCGAATTCATTGCCGAGTTGTCGGCGTGAGCCGGCCTTGGCCTCAACGAGTTCCTTGTCCAGTTTCAGTTCGGGTGCGAGGTCGATCAGCAGGGGCTGGCCGGCGTCCCGGTAGCTGGAAATCTGCAGGATCGCCGGCCCGCTCAGGCCACGGTGCGTGAACAGCAGGTCCTCGAGAAAACGAGTGTGGGCCTTGCCGCTGCCGCAGGACACCTCGACCGGCAGGGACAGGCCCGCCAGCGTGGCGAAGGGCGCCCAGGCGTCGGCCTCGAAGGTCAAGGGCACCAGGGCCGGGCGTGGCTCGACCACGTCGTGCTCGAAGCGCTTGGCCAGTCGCAGACCCCAGTCGCTCGCGCCGATCTTGGGTACCGGCAGGCCGCCGGTGGCGACGACGACACGTGCCGCCGTCACGGGACCCTGGCTGGTATCCAGCTCAAAGCCGCCGGCGGGCAACGGGCGCACGTCTGCCACGGTGCACGGCTGCCAGCGCGTCACGCCGCCCGCCTCGCACTCGCTGACCAGCATCTGGATGATCTGCTCGCTGGAGCCGTCGCAGAACAGCTGGCCCTTGTGCTTCTCGTGGAACGCGATGCCGTGGCGCTGCACGAGCTTGATGAAGTCCTGGGCCGTGTAGCGGGCCAGTGCCGAGCGGCAGAACGCGGCGTTTTCGGAGATGAAGTTCGCCGGCCCCGCCTCACGATTCGTGAAATTGCAACGACCTCCGCCAGAGATGCGAATTTTTTCAGCGAGCTTCGGCGCGTGGTCGATCAGCAGCACCCGCAGCCCCCGTTGCCCCGCCAGCCCCGCACAGAAG
>SEEY01000885.1 GCA_004211235.1 Rubrivivax sp. | reverse complement strand
GTGCGGATTCAGGGCCTCTTCTTTGGTGACTTTCTTCTGGCCCCGCCGAAGAAAGTTACCCCGCTCCCGGGCGGGACTCCCGGCAATGCAGCGATCAGCAAAGCAATCCGCCAAAAAAGCCCACAACGACATCCGGCCAAAACAAGCTTCCCACCGAATGCGCCTCCGCCAAATCCTCCCCGCAGCCCTCCCGCTCCTCATCGCCACCGCCGTCCTCGCCGCCCAGGCCGACCTCAGCGCCGACGACATGCGCAATGCCGAGGACACCCTGCGCGACCTCGACTCCAACATCGCGCTGCAGAACCGCAAGGCCCTCGACGAAGCGAAGGAACTCACCCGCTTCTTCCAGCAGGTCGGCGCCCACTACAGCGCGCAGCCCGACGCCACCCGCGGCGTCGACTTCGCGCGCAGATCGCAGGAGTACGCGCAGGCCATCGCCACCGCCGTGGAAACCGGCGACTACGACGCCGCGCAAGAGCGGCTGAGCGACCTCACACGCAGCTGCAAGGCCTGCCACGAGATCTACAAGAAACCCAAATGAAGCGCCTGCTGCTCATGGCGCTGCTGGCAGCGCCCCTCACCCACGCCGCCTCGCGCCACGACTTCAACGTGTGGATGCGCGCCGTCGACGCCAAGACCGTCACCGTGCAGAAGCACCTCACCGCCGGCCGCATGAATGACGCCATTGCCGACGCCCAGGCGCTGCAGAAGCTCTACGCCGACATGGCCGCCTACTTCGAGCGCGACTACCCGGCCGCCGACGCCGTCGGCTTCTCGCGCGATGGCGAAAAGCTCGCGGCCGCCATCCCGGGCCATGTGGCCCAGGGCGACATCGCCGCCGCCGCGCAGGCCGCGCGTGCCATCGCGCTGGCTTGCAACGACTGCCATGACCCCTACAAGCCGCTTCCCTAACCCAGCCGTGACACGCATGAAGAAGACCCTCGCCCTGTCCGTCGCACTCGCCTTCGCCGCAGGCAGCGCGCACGCCGCCCTCAAGCCCGGCGACGCCGCGCCCGACTTCCAGGCCAGCGCCGCACTGGCCGGCAAGACCGTCGACGTGCGCCTGAAGGACGCACTGGCCAAAGGCCCCGTCGTCGTCTACTTCTACCCCGCCGCCTTCACCGGCGGCTGCAACCTGCAGGCGCACGAGTTCGCCGAGAACCAGGCCCGCTTCACGGCTGCGGGCGCGACCATCATCGGCGTTTCCGGCGACAGCCTGGAACGGCTACGGGAGTTCTCCGCCGACCCCGAGACCTGCGCCGGCAAGCTGACCGTCGCCTCCGATGCCGATGGCCGCATCGCCCGTGCCTTCGACATCGCCGTCAACCAGACGCCGCCCGGCCGCAAGACCACCCAGGGCCAGGACATCACCCACGCCCGCGCCGAGCGCACCAGCTTCGTCATCCGGCCCGACGGCCGGGTCGTCGCCACCCTCGGCGGCCTGGCGCCCGCGGACAACGTGGCCGCCGCGCTGACCGAAGTCGAGCGCCTGGCCCGCCCGTCACGCTGACCGATTCCCTTTCCTCCACCGCCTCAAGCAACGATGAAAAAACCCACCCTTACCGGGCTCGCCATCGCGCTGCTCGCCACCGCTGCCGCCACGACGGCTCAGGCACAGCAGGCCCCCAAGCCCGAACAGCTCATCAAGTGGCGCCAATCGGCCTACCAGGTCATTGGCTGGAACGCCGGCCGCGTG
>SEEY01000884.1 GCA_004211235.1 Rubrivivax sp. | reverse complement strand
TCCTGCTGGCGCGGCGCGCGCAGGTTGGCGTCCACCAGCAGGGTCTGCTCGCCCAGCTGGGCGAACACGATGGCGAGGTTGGCTGCGAACAGCGCGGCGCCGTCGTCCGGATCGACCCCGACGATGGCCAGCGCCCGGCGCCCGCGCGCGAACCAGCGCAGCATCAGCTGGCTGCGGATCGCGCGCAGCGCTTCGACCTGGGGCGAGAACGGCTGGTAGGCGGCGACCAGCTTGGGCGACAGGCCGGCCTGCCCTTTCTGCAGGTAGGGATAGGCGAACTGGCGCGCCAGCACCTGCTGGATGTCGTCCTCGCCAACCAGGCCGAGCCGCACCGCCGCTTCGCCGAAACGGATACCGGTTTCGTTCTGCATGCGCAGTACGCGCTCGAAGTCTTCCGGCGTCAGCTTGCCGGCGTCGAGCAGCAGCGCGCCCATGCGGGTATCGAAGGCTTCGCCGTCGGCGAGGTCGGCGGCGAGGTCGGCAGATACGGTGTTGAGAATCGGTGAATTCATGGTCGCTCCGGTGGACTCAGGCTCGGGCAATCAGTTCAGGCGCAGCAGCCGGCGCGGCCGCATCAGGCTGCGCAGGCCGCCGGTGCGGGCCGCCACCGGCTGCCATTCGACCGTGCCGAGCACCGGGATGCCCAGCATGTCCTTGAGGTCGCCGCTCGATCGCAGCGGGCGGTTCAGCAGTTCCAGCAGCAGGGCCAGGCCGACGCCGAGGATGGTCCCGAGCAGGACCGCGACCAGGGTATTCAGCAGCACGCGCGGACTGGACGGCTCGAGCGGCGCCACGGCCGGGTTCAGCAGCGAGATGTCGGACTGCTCGGACAGGGCTTCGATGCGGGTCTGGGAAAAGCGCTGGGAGGCGGCGTCGAAGGCGCGCTGGGCGCTGTCGAGGTCTTTCAGCAGCACGCCGAGCTCGTCCCGCGCGCGGTTGAGTTCCAGCACCCGGGTCTTTTGCTCGGCCACGGCCGCACGCAAATCGGCTTCGCGCTGGCGCAGCACCTGGGCGTTGGCGCCGACGCTGCGCGACACCGTGCCCATGGCCACGGCCAGCGCGCCGCGCACTTTGTCGAGCTCGGCCTTGGCGGCCAGGTATTGCGGGTGGTTGTTGCCGTAGCGCTGGCTGGTGTCGGCAAACTTGCCTTCGGCCATGGCCAGGTTGGCGCGCATGGTCTGGATCAGCACGTTGTTGGCGACGTCGGGCGAACCGAGCGCCGAGGCATGCGCGGCGGCCTGGCGCGAATTGCCTTCCATGGCGGCGCTCTGGGCCTGCACCAGCTGGGCCGACAGGTCGCTCAGACGCGCCAGTTCGACATCGATGCGGTTGGGGTCGAGGCTGACGATGCCTTTTTCCTGCTGGTACTTCGAGAGCCGCGCCTGGGCCGCCTCGACGTTGTCGCGCAGCTGCCGCGTCTGCTCGTTGAGATAGCTGGACGCCTTCTTGGCCGGCTCGGTCTTGAGCTGGACCGTGATCTTCTGGTACTCGTCGGCAAAGGCGTTCGCGACCGCCGCCGCAAAGGCCGGATCGGCGCCCTTGAAACTGATCTCGACCACCGACGATTCGCGCGAGGGCACGATGTCGAGCTTCCTCAGCAGCAGGTCGGCCAGCCAGTCGCGCACCGATCCCCTGCCCTCGTTGGCTTCCTGGAACTGCTGGATGACGGCCGGCACGCTGGCCAGGCGCAGCGCATCGAC